>JAEZVR010000053.1 GCA_023420715.1 Bacillota bacterium
CAAAATCAATTGCTGCGCACCTATGATGATTTTTGTGCTGAGGTCAAGGGATGAAAAACTGGATGAAATTGGCTAAAGTCTTTGGCATCCGCTGTTTCAATCGGCTGAACCAATGGGCTTGGTTTCGAGCTTTCATGCAATTTTGTCGTGCTTTTTCTCGGTATCGTGTCATGGAAATGGCCGCCAGCACATCGTATTACATGTTGTTTGCAATTTTTCCATTCATCATTTTTTCGGTTTTATTGATTGCTGTTTTTTCGGGTGTTTTAGAGACGAATATTGAAGCGATGCAAGGTATTCAGGGCCTTTTTCCGCGCAGCCTGATTTCTGTTGCTGATGGCCTCATTCATCAAATTCGGACGATCAATTTTGCCGGCGTTTTATCTTTTGGTTTAATTTCCTTGATTCTTGCTTGCTCTAAAGGATTTGCAGTCATTGTCGGCAATTTAGATTTACTCTACGGGCGGCGGCGCATTAAGTCCAACCTCTTCATTTCAAGACTTTTGGGCGTTGGTGCGACATTGGTACTTGGTTTTTTGATGGTTGTGGCATTGGTGCTGCTCAGCCTGGTACAGGTTGTGATCAAATGGCTCGACACCTTCTTTAATTGGCCTATTTTTAACTATAAGACTCTGTTCAATATCGGTGGATATTGTCTGACGGGTTGCTTTGTCGGCTTGTTTTTTGGCGCTTTGCTTTTTATCTTTTCTGGCCGAAGAGGCAGATTAAGGCAGGGTTTTTATTGTGGGTGGCTGATGGGCTTGACCTGGGTAATTGTCTCTTTCTTCTTTTCGAATTTTTTGTATCAAAGTCAACGATATAATGTTTTATACGGCGGTTTTGCCAGTTTGATGTTGCTTTTGTTGTGGATATTTGTGAGCATGCTGCTCATTTATACGGGTGCATTGATTCATGCATTATGGGTAAAGCCGCAATCAATTGATCATACAGCTCCTCAAAGTTGAACGCTACCGCTCGTTTTTCCCAGAGAATCCATTTTCGATGTATCCTAGGGCGCAATGCCAGATTTGAATCCTGTGTTATACTTCAAATGAATTCGATTCAAGATGTGGCTTATGCAATATGAATGAGGTTCCCATGAAACTGTACGAGTCAGCAGAAAACTATATTGAAAACATTTATATTTTGAAGCAACGGACTGGTTTTGTGCGTTCGGTTGACCTAGCATTAGAGATGAATTTCTCAAAACCGAGCGTCAGTCGTGCGGTACACTTGCTGGAGGGTAATGGTTTAATTGTGATCGGCGAAGGCGGTGGTATTGACTTAACTGAAAAAGGATTAGCCATTGCGGAAGAAATTTATGAGAGACATATTTTCCTGACACAATATTTAATGAGTATTGGTGTTTCCGAAGCACAAGCATCTGAAGATGCGTGTCGCATGGAACATGTGTTAAGTCCCGAATCTTATGAAGCGATGAAAAAGCATGCTGAAACGTGTGCGGCTCACAATATCAAAGTCACTGAAGAAGGTATTTTTACCTTCAATCAACAACAAATTTTAAGCGGAGAATCTAGCAATTGCTCGACTTGTGAGGGTTGCTGATTATCAAATTGATTAAACGACGGTTGTCTCATCCAGGAGAATCTGGTGTAAATCCAGAACGGTCCCGCCACTGTAAGTGCTATGCATAAGTCAGATCGCCTGTGACAGCTGCTTTTGGTTAACGATGGATTGACCAACAAGCCTTTCATGGAAGAACCATGCATTATCCTTGTTTGTTAATCTCACAAACGAGGATTTTTATGTTAAATAAACAACCGTTAAGACGAGGCTATACCACCGGTGCTTGTGCAACTGCAGCGGCTTTGGCTTCTTTAAAGTGTATGCTTGGTGAACGCTGTGAACCAGGCATGGTAATGACTGTAAACAGCCCGCAGGGAATACCCCTGTCTTTATCCTTATATCAGGTGGTGAAACAGGAGGATGGCTACTGCTGTAGTGTCATAAAAGATGCAGGCGATGATCCGGATGTGACTCACGGTATGGAAATTCAAGCCTTGGTCACTTTGACCAAAGAACCCGGCATAACCTATCAGGCGGGCGAAGGTGTGGGACGGATTACCAAACCTGGCTTAAAATTGCCAGTTGGTGAAGTTGCCATTAATCCAGGGCCTCGACAGATGATGTCCTTGACTTTGTCGCCTTTGCTGCCGCATGGGATGGGATGCTGTGTTTCATTAAGCATACCTAATGGTTGCGAAGTTGCCAAAAAAACTTTTAACCCGCGTTTGGGTATTGAGGGTGGTCTGTCCATTATTGGCACGACGGGACGGGTAGAGCCGATGTCTGATCAGGCGTTTATCGATACGATTCGTTTGACGTTGCAGCAGGCCAAGGTCTATCACGCCGAATCGGTTGTCTTGGTCTATGGCAATCAATCAGAAAGGCTTGCTCAAGAAAAATTGGATGCATCCTGTGGCCGTTTGGTAGTATGCAGTAATTTTGTGGGAGAGGCCTTAAAAGAATGTATTCGTCTCGGCATTCGAAACGTTGTTCTGGTTGGTCCTTTGGGTAAATTGATTAAGGTGGCGGCCGGTATTTTTCAAACACATAGTCATGTTGCAGATGCCAGACAAGCCTTAATCCT
>JAEZVR010000124.1 GCA_023420715.1 Bacillota bacterium
AACCATCAGCGCGTGCCCAGCTTCATGATAAGCAGTCAAGTAGCGCTCTTTCGGATTAATAATCCGACTCTTTTTTTCTGGTCCAATCATCACTTTAAAAATGGCCTCTGAAATGTCGGTATATAAAATGGTAGCTGCACTTCGTCTTGCCGCAAGCAATGCAGCCTCATTTAATAGGTTGGACAAATCTGCGCCTGTAAAACCAGGTGTCATCTTGGCGATTTCAGATAAATCCACCGTAGAATCAATCGGCTTATTTTTTGCATGCACCTGCAAAATTTCTGTTCGACCTTTAATATCCGGCCGATTGACCGTAACACGTCGATCGAAGCGACCGGGTCTCAGCAAGGCAGGATCGAGTATATCTGGACGGTTCGTGGCCGCCATGACAATGACATTTTCTTTCGGCCCAAATCCATCCATTTCGACAAGCAACTGGTTTAAAGTCTGTTCACGCTCATCGTGTCCACCTCCGAGCCCTGCGCCACGATGCCGTCCAACCGCATCAATTTCATCAATAAAAACAATGGAGGGGGCATTTTGCTTAGCATTGGCAAACAAGTCCCGCACGCGAGATGCCCCAACACCAACGAACATCTCCACAAAATCGGAACCCGATATCGAATAAAAAGACACACCTGCTTCGCCAGCAACAGCCTTTGCGAGCAAAGTCTTACCCGTACCTGGCGGACCAACAAGTAAAATACCTTTCGGAATGCGTGCACCGAGTTTATTGTATTTGCTGCCGTCTTTTAGAAAATCGACAACTTCCTGCAATTCGGCCTTTTCTTCATCTGCCCCTGCAACATCTGCAAACGTGACGTCATTTTGGCTAGGCTCATGTTTCTTGGCACGACTCTTCCCAAAATTCAAGGAGCCACGTGGATCATTGCCTTGGCGAAAAAACATGGTATACAGCATAATGCCCAAAAAAATGAACAAAACAACTGAAACAATCGTACTGACCCATGCACCAAAGTCTCTCGGCTGAACATAGGTATAGTTTAATTCATGCGCTTCACTGGCCTTTTCTAAATGATCCAAAAGCGATGTCATCCAATAGGGCGAAACATCCTGTTTGAGCACCAACTCGCCTCGGTCAGTTGGCTTTTTCAATTTCATTTCAAGGGTGGTACCCCGTACATTGACCGCTTCTACCTCATTATTGTCAATCATCTTGACCAATTGAGAATAAGGTCTTTTAACCTGTTGAGCGGATGTACTATATATGTATGAACCAATTAACAAGATCACCAAAATGATGAAATAAAAGGAAAATCCTTTCATTCGATTAAAAGGTGATTTACTGGGTTTTGTTGGCATTTATTCCTCCTTGCCCGCATCTGCCAAAATACATACATCTGGCAAATTCCGGTAATCGCCGTTAAAGTCTAAACCATATCCAACAATAAATTCGTTGGGTATTTCCAACCCCCGATACTTGACCTCAATATCGATCTGTCGTCTGGATGGTTTATCAAAGGCTGTACACAATGCAATACTGGCTGGATTTCTTGTCGAAAGTAATTCCATCAATTTATTCAAGGTAAGACCTGAATCAATGATATCCTCCACAATAACCACATGTTTGCCGGTTATATCCTGATCCACATCTTTTAAGATTTTCACAATACCAGATGAACGGGTACCGCTGCCATAACTGGACATCGACATAAAATCGATACGAACGGGTACCGTAATGTAACGTGATAAATCCGCTAAAAAAACATAAGCACCTTTGAGGACACCGATTAGAATAATTTCTTGACCAGCATAATCTTTGGAAATCTGCTCGCCTAAGCGCTGGCACATGGCTTGCAATTCATCACGTGAAATTAAAACATCCTTAATATACTTTCCCATTTCATTCCTCACAGCTGATCAAATCCACTGACATGGATAATCTGTTGACCAAGGGCCACCAGTCCCACTCTATCCCTTAAAAAAGTTGGCATGGCAATTTCATTGAACCATTTTTTTAACGGGCGATGCCTACGCTGGGTATTCAGATAAAAATCTCCCGCTTTTCTGGTGCGGACGACCAAGAACGGCAAATCGTTTTTGGTCCACTGACCCAGTGATGAATTATTATAAATAACTTGTTTCATTTTCTCAACGAAAGAAGCTTGAACAATTTTGGCAACGTCTGTCTGCTCAGCACAATCGAGAACAAAATCAAAACGCAAGTCATTTTCTTGACCAGTTGCCGCATCAGCATTAGATAAAAGCATCAGCTGATGTGTCGTATGATCACGGTCTGTCCAATTTAAATGAAAAGGGATTGACGGCAAGGTCCGATGGACATAAATTTGATCGCCCTGGCGCTCCATTTTTAAACCAAATCCCCAATCCATGCATTTTTGTTCAGATCCCACAAAAGCTTTAAATCGATCGAGGTGCTTGCGGGTGATCTGGCCGCCGCCCTGGCCGAAGTTTTCTAGCATTTTTTTGGCCAAAGCAGACTGTTCTGCTGTCGAAAGCTGTGAAAACAAAGAGGCAAAAAAAGACAAATAAATTGGCTGCTCATTCGGTACATCTTGCGGCATAAGAGCCATGCCCACGGTAACTAGCCGCGCCCAATGGGCATCCATTAAACCTTCTAACGCTTGGGCAGTCTCTCTAACCTGTGCCATCAAAGCCAACACGTGAGACTGAATTTGTTCTGAATGGATATGCGGGTTCAATTGATAAAAAGCCGGGAGAACCTGATGCCGGAGGCGATTGCGCGGCGTCCATAAATCGGTATTGGTTTCATCTTCTCGCCAGGACCAACCCAAGCTTTCCAAATAGGCTCGCAAAGCAGATGGCTGTTGATCTAAAAAAGGACGCACATATGGATGACGGATGATCGGCATACCCTGAAGACCGCTAAAACTTGTCCCACGGGCCAACGCCAAAAAAAATGTTTCGATTTGATCTTGCAGATGATGCGCCAATGCCAAACACACTTTTCTATCGGGATTTTGCCCTTGATATTCGGACAAAACAGAATCAAAAAAAGCGTATCTGGCGGCCCTTGCCGCGGTCTCAGAATAGCGCAACGGAGACTTAGGGCGTCCACTCACATAGCCAAAACCCAAGCGTTTGCAAAATGCCTCAACAAAGGCCTCATCTTCATCGGCGCTTGCCCGATACCCATGATTAAAATGCACGACAATTGGCTGGATTGGCAATTGCCAAGCATGGGCGACTGCCAAAAGGGCCATGGAATCGGCACCGCCAGACACCGCGAGAAACCATTGACAAGTTGGCTTAAAATAATCCTGCCATTGGGGCTGTGTATTTAACTGTTCTAAGAGGATTTGAGGAAAATTTACCAAGGAACCTCCTCAGAATAAACATCCTGATCTAAGGGCATTGGAGGCTCGTCCATTGGCGGCGGAGGTGTCATATTTTGGATATGGTTCGGGGTTTCATGAAATGTCGGTTCAATAAAAAGCGTGTATTGAGGCAGCCAACCCAAATGCACAACACCCGTGGATCCGGAACGGTTTTTTGCAATAATTAACTCTGCCTCCTGATATTCATGGGCTTGAATCTCAGGTGTCTCATCATTGTAGTAGTCCTTCCGATAAATAAACATAACCGTATCTGCATCTTGTTCAATCGCACCAGATTCGCGCAAATCGGACAACATGGGCTTGGCGCCTTTTCTGGCTTCAACCGCACGACTCAATTGTGACAAGGCAATCACTGGCACATTCAGTTCTTTTGCCATGACTTTAAGCGATCTGGAAATTTCTGAAATTTCTTGCTGCCTGTTGTCGGAACGCCGATGCGTGGTCATCAACTGTAGGTAATCAATAATAATCAGACCGCATTTATTTTCTAATTTCAGCTGACGACATTTGGCCAGCATTTCTGTTGGTGTATTTGATGTGCGATCATCAATATAAATGGGTGTGTCATACAATTGGATCACTGCAGAAGACAAATTTTCCCATTCTTTGGCCACATCTCCCAAGCGCAACCGCTTCGCATCCACTTTAGCCTCTGCCGATAGCATACGCCTGGCGATTTCTTCTTTTGACATTTCCAGACTAAAAATGACAACAGGGACATGTCCAAAAAGCGCTACTTTTTGTGCGATATTAATCGCCAAAGCAGACTTACCCATACCTGGACGGGCAGCCAAAATATTCAATGTACCACCGTGCATGCCGCCGGTAAGCGCACGATCAATCGCAGGATAGCCAGTTTGAACGCCCAAGCTGGCTTTGCCTTCAATCGACATCGCCTTTAATTCGTTAATGGTACGACCTAAAATATCTCGCAAAGGTTCAAGACCAGAGGTAATTTCACTTGAACGCAAATTAAAAATCTCTTTAGAGGTATAATCGATCAACTGGTCAACAGATTCTGGATTGGCATAACTGCGCTGTTTCGATTGATCCAGAATCGCAATAAAGGCACGCAAAATATAATTATCCTGCACCACCTGGGCATAATGAACCGCATGGGAAACAACCGGGGTCGCATCTGTCAAGGATAAAACATAGCGCCGGCCACCACAATTTGCCAATTGGCCAGATTTTTCTAAGGCCTCACAAAGGGTCAGCGAATCCACCGGCTTACCTGCATTTGACAAATCGATCATCACCTCAAAAATAATGCGATGATTCGGTTGATAAAATGCAGATGGCTTTATGGTCGCAATCACCTTGTTTAATTGCGTTTGATCTAATAAGCAAGCGCCTAAAACAGATTTTTCTGCATCCAAATTATTGGGTGGTGTATAGGCTTCAGCTGCAATAGACATGCGTGCTCCTATTATTCTGCTTCCACAGAAACGGTAACCGTTGCCGTCACCTCTCGATGAAGCTTAATCACGACATCTGTAGATCCGACAGATTTCAGTGCTATTTTTAAATCAATTTGTCGTTTATCAACCGCAAAGCCCTCTTTTTGTAAAAGTTGAGCAACATCCATCGCGGTTAAGGCTCCATATAAGCGCCCATTTTCGCCGACCTTCATTTTTAATGTAAACTGCCGCCCGTTCAAGCGCTCTGCTTCTTTTTTGGCATCTGCCAAAAGCTGTGCCTGACGTGCCGCTTCCGCTTTTTTTTGCACAGCCACTTCATTCTGATTGGCCTTTGTTGCCTCTACGGCAAGGTTTTTCTTAAACAAAAAATTTCTGGCATAACCGTCTGCCACCTGTACGGTGTCTTTTGCTTTGCCAATACCTTTAACATCTTTCAACAAAATGACTTGCATAGGATCCTCCAATATTGGGTCATTATATCACAGGCCCATTGCCAATCAAAAAGTCCCGAACCGAGGTTCGGGACTTTGGACTTAATTTTCGCAATAAGGCATTAATGCCAAATGTCTAGCTCTTTTAATGGCCACGGTCAACTGACGTTGATGTTTGGCGCACATACCTGTCATCCGACGAGGTAGAATTTTGCCTTGCTCTGAAACATATTTTTTAAGGCGATTGACATCTTTAAAATCGAGATGTTCAATTTTGTCGACACAGTAGCCACAAACCTTACGGCGGCTTCTGGAACGACTATAATCGCGACGTTTATTTTCTGCCATAATGTCTTTCCTTTCGTAAAATATCAGCCTTAAATATCAAACGGCAACAAGGTATCATCTGTTTCATCCGGAAAATAACTGGATACATCTGATACTGGCTTATTCACCTGAGGCTGAACAGCGGTATTTTGCTGCATCGTTTGCCCTTGAGAACGATAATTCCCCTGAGGCATGGCTGTGCCGGCATCATCAGAACGCTTGCTGTCAGCAAAATACACTTCTTCCGCAATCACTTCTGTTGTCGTGCGCTTATTCCCTTCTTGATCCTCCCAGGATCTAGGCTGGATCGATCCGACGACGGCCATCCGCTGACCTTGAGAAAAATACTTTGCACAAAATTCTGCAGTTTTACCCCAGGCCACACAAGGAATAAAATCGGTTTGTCTTTCACCATTTTGATTTTTAAAACGCCGATCAATCGCCAAGGTGAAACTGCAAACATCTGTACCACTTTGGGTTTGTCTCAGTTCTGGTTGACGAACCAGGCGTCCCATCAAAATCGCACGATTCATAACAGACTCCTTTTCTAAAAGGCTTAGCCTTCCTTACGGATCACGAGATACCGCAAAACACCGTCGGTAATGCGCATCACACGTTCGATTTCACGTGGTGCTTCTGCATTGGCTTCAAAAGTCAATAAAATATAATGACCTTCCTTATGATCTTCGATCTCGTAAGCCAAACGCTTTTTACCCCAATCATCGACGTTGACGACTTTGCCATTAGCAGAAACCAAATTTTCTACACGAGCGGTTAAAGCAGCATGTGCTTCTTCGCTCAAAGTCGGATTGATGACATAAATGAGCTCGTACGTTCTTTCCATTCGTTTCACCTCCTCCTGGACGATGGGCTTTGCATTTGCAAAGCGAGGACCTAATATTTACAACGCGATATATGATAACGATTTAAAAATTTTCTGTCAACGAGACAGTCCAATTTTTTGTGCAATTTGACTCAAGGGCAAATATTCATCCATCGCCTCGGCAAGACGATCATAAGCTGTTTCACGACTGATCCGATGATTTTCTGCCTGTGGCGATTGCGTTTGATCCATTTGTTCAAAAGATCCCTCAGATCGGACCATCTGATAAAAGTGATCGCGTGCCTCTATCCCTTCAAACAGACCATGCAAATACGTCCCCATCACCTGGCCATTTGAATCGCACATCCCGTCCTGATAAATCTCACCTTGGTATTCCAAATCTGTCATCATCGGTTTTGCCAAATCATTCAGCGGAATACTTTCACCTTGATGCAATTCAAAACCAGATACCTGCACGCCTTGCCAATAGCCACTGACTTGACGGCAGCGTTTTTCTGAACGATAGACGGTGCGAATCGGCAGGAGTCCTAAACCAGCCACACACAGACGATGGCCACTCTCAATACCCTCTGTATCATCGATCATCTCCCCTAACAGCTGATACCCGCCACAAATACCAAGGATATAGGTACCAAGCTTTGCCTGCTCCTGGATAACCACATCCCAGCCCATTTCTGATAGCCATTGGCGATCACGAATCACATTTTTACTACCCGGCAAAATGAGCCAATGGGTTTGCGTCAAGCACTTTGGATCTTCCACCCAGTGCAAATCGAAGCGGCCATCCATAAGTAGCGGCGAAAAATCGCTAAAATTTGAAACATGTGGCAAACGAATGACAGCGACATGAATACGATCCTTGGCGCCTGCCTGAACACCATGCAAAGGTGTTTGATTTGCCGATGCCATTCGCGCCAAACTTAAGCTATCTTCTGGCTCAATCTGGATCGGCAAAGCAGGCACACATCCCAGCACCGGAAGACCCGTCAGCGCTTCGAGTTCTTTCTCGCCTGGTTCTAAGATGGTGCGATCTCCACGAAATTGATTGATGATAAAGCCAAGAATGCATTGCCGCTCTTGAGGGGTTAACAAAGCAACCGTCCCATATAATGAGGCAAACACACCGCCGCGATGAATATCGCCCACAAGCAAACAAGGTATTTGGTGTCTGGTGGCAAAACCAGCATTTACAAAATCCCCCGCTTTTAAATTGATTTCTGCTGGACTGCCTGCACCTTCAACAATCACCAAATCATAGGTGGATCGCAATTCATTAAAACAGGCATCAACTGTGGGCAATAAATTTTGTTTAACCGCATAATAATCTTTTGCATCTAGGGTTTGCCAAACTTTGCCCTGTACAATCACCTGGCTTTTATGATCCCCTGTTGGTTTTAATAAGATCGGATTCATGCAAGTTTGTGGTTCAATGCCACAGGCCTCCGCCTGAACCGCCTGTGCCATACCCATTTCGCCACCATCTGCCGTAACCGCAGCATTCAATGCCATATTCTGCACCTTAAATGGCGCAACCCGATAGCCGAGTTTGACAAAAGCACGGCATAATCCCGTCGCAATAAAACTTTTGCCGGCATCAGAAGTCGTTCCAAGCACCATAAGGGCTTTTCCAAGCGGCGGCTGATTCATCGATCTATCCTTCCTTTTCTGATTCCAATAAGCAATTTGCCAAAGCCTCTAGTAAAATATTGTATTCCATTCGCTGTGCCAAACACACCCGAAAAAAGGTATGGTCAAGCCCGACAAAATTACCGCAATGCCGCACAAGCAAAGGGGGTTGATGCGCCAATAAAGCCGTATAGAGATCCACAGATTTTTGAATCTTAAAGAGCATAAAAGGTGCACAACTCGGAAAAGGCACCAAAGGCAGTTGCTGCATTGCCCGATATAAATAATCGAGATCTGCAAAATTAACACCACATTGAGCCAAAGCAATCGGGCGTTCAGTCAGAGCTTTTTGATAGACCTTCTGGACATAACTTGGCAAGCGCCAGAACGGCAATTTGGATCTGAGACGCTGAATCAATGCCTTTTGATTACTGAGCAAAAATCCACACCGAAAATCTGGCAAAGCCATCCACTTGGTTAAAGATGCCAATAAGACAACAGGCGCATCTGTCGATAAGAGGTCGTACAAATTGGGCCGGTTAAACTCAGCCGCAGCAAGATCGTCCCTGCAGTCAGCGGGAAATGATCTCTCAGGCGGGCAAAAAAAGTAAAAGGATAGGTCAATCACCAAAGTGATTTGATGTTTTTGACAATGTGCAACCAAGCCATCCAAAACCCAGGACGGCGCCATTTGACCAGTTGGATTATTGGGATAACCTAAAAAGATCGCCCGCACATCAACAGGCAATGCTGCCAGCTGCTCTGGGGTCCAAGCAAATTGATCCTCTGATTTTAAGATGAGAGATACCACGGAATGACCATGTGCTTGGGCATAAAATCGATATAAGGAAAAGGTGGGTTCGACAACCAATATTTTTTGTGGTCCGTCCTCTAGCCAGTCAATCATTAAAAAATTGATGAGTTCTGTCGCGCCAGATCCCATCACCACTTGTGTGGCATCAACAGCCAGTTGTTGTGCAATCTGTGCTTCGATATCACCATAATCTGTTTTCGGATACTGATTGCGGTGACTTAATGCGGTTTCTAGAATTGCCGCAACCCCAGGAGGTTCTCCCGCCGGATGAAGGTTCACAGAAAAATCAATCAATTGATCGACAACCACCCCAGGGACATCTTGTAAAATCGCCTGCCGTCCACCATGTGACGGATATGAAAAACCTGACATATGCCTCTTTTTCCTTTTAATACCACAAGAATAGGCGAGCCAGTGTCAACACCCCAAGCGCACATACACTCGACAAACCTACCCATTTTATACCAAGCCAAAGCTGCTCAAAGGTGGGTTTTCGATTAAACTGACCGATCAGCGGCTTATGAATCCATTCACCGTTATAACAATGCGCCCCACCAAACTGCAAACCCAAAGCCCCAGCGGCCACCGATTCTGTTTGTCCTGCATTCGGACTTAAATGAGCCTTTCGATCTTTTAGATAGGTTCGCCACGCCTGCTTGCTGGAGAGAGATCTAAAACAATAGCTGGTCAGCAATAGGATGAACGCAGACAAACGCGCGGGGATGTAATTCAACAGATCATCCAAACGGGCAGCCACTTTGCCATAGTATTGATAAGCTTCTGTGCGATAACCGATCATCGAATCCAAGGTGTTAATCAATTTATAAAACCAAAGCCCTGGCAACCCTGCGAACGCCAGCCAGAACAAAGGCGCAACCACGCCATCTGAAAAATTTTCGCTCAAACTTTCCAAATTGGCGATGATTAACGATGGCTCATCTAGGTCTTTTGTTTGTCGCCCTACAATACGTTGTGTTTGGCGGCGTAAAGCGGGCAAATCTTGCTTTCGCCCAATGTGAAAGGCCCGCCTAACTTCCGTTAAAAGGGATCTGGTGGCTAAGCCTTGTGCCGCAAACCAAAGCGTGAAGACAGCCCCTAAAAATGGCGATAGCCAAGATAACAAAAACGCTAAGATACAGGTACTGGCGAAGATCAAAAGACTTAATCCGATGACAAGCCACAGTCCTGCAAGCTGTTGTTTGTGGGCAGAATCTAGAAAACCAGGTTGTCGACGCTGTCTTTTTTCGATGCGGGTGATTAAACGACCTAGCCAAACAACTGGATGAAACAACCATTCTGGATCTCCGATCAACCAATCGAGCAGGTAAGCCCAAACTGGCAATAACAACCAAAACCACCGCATGGTTATACCTGACGAAAAACCGTTTTGCCAATCACAATCGGCGGCAGATTTAGGAGCTGACCCTTTCGGTCGAAAGGGATTTTAATCAATGTGCCATTCGCCACCTGCCAGCGATAATAATCCGTAAATCCCAAAAGACTCATAATCTCCATCATAATACCCCCATGGCAAATGAGTCCCACGCGATAAGGTCTTTTAGCTGTTTGATCTTGATGCAACACGTCAAGCGACTGAACAGCCTGAGCCATCACGTCTTCAAGCGCCGGGCAAAGTCTCCGATGCACATCGGCTTGAGACTCGCCATGCTCAATCGCACCTTGTCCCCAACCTGTGAGCCAGTTCATATAGACCGGATCTGACTTTAAGTGCTCAAAGGTCTTGCCTTCAAACACCCCGAAATGCCGTTCGATTAAGCGATCATCTCGTCGAATCGGCTGATTCGGATAAATGAGGTTTGCCGTTTGGATACATCTCTTTAATGGTGACGCCACGCAATCATCCAATGGCGGATATTGATCTAGTTGGCAAAGCTGAATCAACTGTGTTCGCCCCTCATCAGAAAGGGGCAAATCCGTTTGTCCCAAATAACGACGTTCCGTATTCCACTGTGTTTCGCCATGACGAATCAAAAGCCATTCTATAGCGACCGATTGAGCGCAATCTGACGGTTGGAAATATTGTGGGATTCCAGCAAATAGACGAATGATTTGATGGGCGTATTTGGACAACGCCCCTAAAAATCTCCCATAGATTTCTCTAAAAGCACGCTGCGAAGCAAGGACTGGTATTAAACCCGAATTAACTTCATCCAAAATCAGATAAATCTCTCGATGCCCCTGCAGCTGGAGCCAATCCAAAAAAGCAGTACACCATTGCTGAAGTTGAGACTGGTCTGAACCGCCTTGCTCATCCATTCGATGTTGGTATAAAAAAGGCATGGTTTGTTCAATCACGATGGGTCTTTCTGCTGCTGTCCGTCGTTGTGTGAAACGCGATCTTTTAAGAAAGGTCAGCCAAGGCTGATCGCCATCCAGAGCAGAAATCTGACGAGAAAACCAATGTTGTTGCGGCACCGTCATCCTCGCCTTTGCAATTTCGTGATCCAACCAAGATAAATCCGATTCCCACGAAGACTTTATATCCGATGTCCGTTGATGCTCTGCATATTTTAACCAGTCGATGAAAATGGCCTGCTGGGCGTGAGGCAAGTCATGTACCCAACGTCTTTTACCCTGGAATTGTCCGCCTAAAATGAGCGAAAGCATAATACCTCTTTTCTAATCATGGCAAATCAGCAAAAGCTTAGACCAAGCAGATCGCCAACCACATCAATCCTAGCCACTCCAACCCACATAAATAATATCCCGACAAATCCCCAGTTGTACCACCATACCGCTTGAGACATAACCACAGGTAATGCCCCGTCCACAGGCCCAACCATACCGCCAAAGCCAAACAAGTTGGAGATGCCAGAAACAAGCCGAATAACGCCAATCCATTGCCAATCCATAAAAGATGCCTGAACGGATATTTTTCGCGGGGCGTCACTTGCACCAACATCCCATCCGACCGAGCTTTTTTAAGCATGAGGGCAAACCAGGCCGTCAACCCGCGTGACAAGACAAATAAAGCAGGTAAAGCCATCAGAATCGATATCGAACGGCAGGCATACAGACGAACCCAAAAACCATAGGCTGTGACCAAATATAAAACCAGACCAATAACTGCAAAACTCCCCACATGAGGATCTTTCATAATCTCCAATTGTCGCTTTGGCGATTGGTGAGAACCCAAAGCATCCATCACATCTCCAAAGCCATCCAGATGAATCCCCCCCGTCCACCAAACTGAGCAAACAAGGAGGATTCCACCGCCAATCCACGGCGAGAGGTGGAACGATTGTCCAATCCGTATCAGGGCAGATAAGACAACGCCAAGACCGAGGCCAACCGTCCAAAACCACAACAAAACATGGCGACTGGCGCGCTTGGACCAAATCAACTTTGGCATGGGGATCACACTATAAAAAGACCATGCCATGAGACAGGCCTTGCCTGCCGTTTTTAAACGGCTATCACGCCTATCGGCGTCGGTATGCCAGTCAAAAGACATGTCGCCAACCCTCCAATTGATCATACACAACCTGATAGATCTCAAAATAAGCAGCCAAGGACCGATGGATCATACCCAACCCCATTTGGTACCAAGTCAACAGAGGTCGCTCCTCAACTGGCGTTTTGGAGACTGGTAAATCCTCAAAGATTTGATTAGAGACCAACCAAAGCGCAGAAAAAGAACGATGTAATGCCAGTAAACGCTGTACGACTGCATCAGCCCAATTCAAAAAATCTGACGCTGTACAGTCCGCCACCGGATGAGCAAAACACACATTGGCATACAAGTTACCTAGACAGTCTAATATGCCAATTCGAGGCTGATCGGGAAATCGATCAATCGTCTGTAAAAAACAATCCAATTGGTCTAATTGGGGTACTTCTATCGTCTGAAGCTTGAGACCAGCACGCTGTTTGCGATGCCGATGAATCTTTGCTTGGACTTCGGGATCATCCGTCGCCTGCATCGTTGCCAGATAATAAGCATCGAGGGATGATGCGCCTAAATGATGTTGAGCAGCGTAATCTTGAAGCGCAAGCTCTGCCAATTTGGATTTACCACTCCCACTTGAACCAATGTATAACGCCTTCATTTTATTTTAAAGGCCGGTATGCCGGCACCCCTCCTTGATCAAAGGTGGCAATTTCATTAAAGACAGCCACACCCATTTGGAGAACGGGCAAGGCAAACAAGGCGCCCACCCCTTCTCCATTGGCTAAGGACAATTGCAAGATACCCTGTAGTGCGAGTTGTTTTAACGCCAGCGCTCCCCCTGGTTCTTTGGGGGTGTGACTGGCGATGAGGTATGGACTGGCCAACGGATTTAAGCGGGTGGCAACAAGAGCGGCTGTCAAGGCGATCATGCCATCGAGTAACACAGGTAGACGATATCTGGCACAGCCCAAATAAAAACCAGACAAGGCGGCCAAATCCAAACCACCCACTTGAGACAAAACATGAATGGGATCGGCGGGATCCGGTCTACGCTCGACTAAACCTTGACGAATGACTTGAATTTTATGTTGTAATCCATCACTGCTCAAACCAGCACCTCTGCCAGTGACGGCCGCTGGATCTTCATTTAACAGGCAACTCAGAACGGCCGCGCTTGTCGTCGTGTTGCCGATACCCATTTCTCCGCCAAGCATCAATTGATAGCCCGCAGATTTTGCCCAACGTGCAACCGTCGCCCCAATACCCATGGCATGTAGCACATCCGTTTCTGAAAGTGCAGGTTCGGCTAAAAAATTAGCTGTACCATTTGGGCAAACCTTGGCTTGTACAACACCTGCAATCGGTAATTCACCACAAATTCCCACATCAATGGGTAAGATTTCGGTGTGTGTCTGACGGGCCAAGATAGAGGCTGCTGTAATGCCTTTGACCAGATTTTCTGCCACTGTACGAGTAACGGCTTGACTCGTTTGCGTCACGCCAGACGAAACAATCCCATTGTCTGCACAAAAAATAGCCAAGGCACTTCGTGTCAGTTGAAGCACAGGTTCATCACTTAAAGCGTATAAATGGCTAATCAAGTCTTCCAATGCACCAAATGAGCCAAGCGGCTTGCAACAATTTAACCAATGCTGTTTTGCCTCTGCCAAACGCTGAGGCTGAATCGTTGGGGTTTCATTCATCAAATCAACCAAAGACAAACGAGATGTCCATGGTGTCTCTTGATCCAAAACAGATTGCAAGTGCTTAATCATCCGATCCCACTTTCTGTTTGTGCCAACCGCTGTTGGCGATAAGCTCGACAACTGGCCATAAAACCTGCTGTCCATTCTGGTTGTTGGCGAAAATGCAAATGCACATAACTCAAAAATCGACCTGGGCCAAGATGCCCTTCACGCCACGTCCGACCATCTGTTTTTTGGATACCAATATCTCCAGTCGATGGACTACAAACCGAATAATGAAAACAATGACCCCTCAGGTTTTGAGCAGAGAATCCATATGGCCACGCCATCGTCTCTGACCCTTGTTCTCGTAATATCTTTTGGATCTGAACATATCCAAAAGGCGCCAAGCGCCCGGTCATGCAAAAGGTGTGCTCCACCAAACCGACCATGGGCCAGGTCTGCCCATCCCTTGTCCTAAGTGATTTTCCTAAATACATATAACCACCACATTCTGCCATAATCGGGATACCGCAGGATGCCCGTTCTCGCAGGGATGATATAAACGACGCATTATTACTTAAGGTCTGTGCATACAGTTCTGGATAACCGCCACCAAAATATAAACCATCACAGGTTTCTGGCAAATGGGTATCTGTTAAAGGACTAAAGGGCAGAAGCGTTGCACCGCATTCACATAAATAAAGCAGCGCATCATCATAGTAGAAATTAAAACAATCATCCAATGCCACGCCAATCACCACAGACGATTGAGCTCGTCGGGGAACTGGCATATCGGATACCGAAACAGGCGGTGCTAAATTGGCTAATGCGAACAAACCCTTCCAGTCAAGTGTTTCTTCCAATACCTCTGCCAAATGCTGCAACTGCTGTTGAAAATTGTCAATCTGATGGGGTAAGACTAGGCCCAAATGGCGACTGGGAAGTCGAATCTCTCCCATCTGGGGTAAATAACCCAATATCGGTATACCGGTCGCTTGTTCGAGCATCGGTTTGATACGACGATATTGACCAGATGATACCCGATTTAAAATGACGCCAGAAATACCGGATGGTGATTGAAAAGCCAATAACCCCTGAATAACAGCTGCCAATGTTAAACTACTTCCCTTCCCATCGACGACAAGCACAACGGGGGTTTTCGTCAACTGAGCAATTTCATAACTGCTACAGGCAAGGGGTTGATCCCATCTGCCGTCATAATAACCCATCACACCTTCGATCAAACAAAAGTCTGCAGCTAGGGCAGATCTGGCGATGATTTGTTGCACGTCCACAGCAGACAGTAGCCACGTATCCAAATTAAACACTTGTTGTGGTGTTTGATCCGTTCCAAAGGTCTGGGCAATGGTTCGATAAAACATTGGGTCGATATAATCCGGACCCACTTTAGCCGCTTGAACAGAAAGCTGACGGCGCAATAAGCAAGCGTACAATCCCATCGCCAAGGTGGTTTTGCCACTGCCACTATGCGTCCCTGCGACCATCAGTCGCGGGAATTGGAGCAAATGAGTCGAATGTCGTCGTTGTGTAGCAGCAGCTGTGGCAATGTTGTTTAACCACCGTTTTGCATCAAATTTCATGTGATTAGCATACCTTCATCGTTGTGCGAGCGTCTTAAATGCCACTGCAGCAGCCTCTAAGGTCTCGTCTATGACTTGATCGGTATGTGGCACATTGACAAACCAAGCCTCAAAAGGCGACGGCGGAATGTAGACCCCATGCGCCAGCATCGTTTGAAAAAACATCTTATATGTCTCTCGATCAGCCTGCTGCGCACTGGCTTCATCATACACAGGTGTATCTGTCATAAAAAGCGAAAATAAGGATCCAATTTGATTGATCTGAACGGGAATACCTGCTTGAACTGCCAAGGCTTTTAGACCAGTAACCAATTTAGTCGTCTGTTGCGCCAAACGGTCATACACGGTTTCATCCGACAATAGTTCGTCGATCATCGCCTCGCCTGCGGCGACAGCCAAAGGATTTCCAGATAACGTTCCCGCTTGATAGACACCGCCTTCTGGAGCCACAAATGCCATCAGCTCACGCCGCCCACCATAGGCCCCGCCGGGCAAACCGCCGCCAAAAATCATGCCATAGGTCACTAAATCTGCGACCACATCAAAATAAGCTTGAGCACCGCCAAGCCCAAGACGGAATCCCGTAATGACTTCATCAAAAATAAGCAAGGCACCAAATTGCTGAGTGATATCTCGCAAAAACCGCAAAAAACCTGGCTTAGGCAAACAGACACCCATATTGGCGGCTACGGGTTCAACAATCACCGCAGCAATCTCATCTCCATGCGCTAAAAAACAACTTTTGACACTTTCAGCATCATTGTATGGGCAAACTAAGGTGAGGTCCGTATAGGCTTTTGGGACACCCAAACTATTCGGGGTTCCTGCCGTCAACAAGCCAGAACCACCTTTAACTAATAGACCATCACTATGACCATGGTAACAGCCACTAAATTTTAAAATTTTCGTGCGGCCGGTTGCCCCTCTGGCCAGGCGGATGGCGCTCATCACTGCCTCTGTCCCGCTATTGACCAAACGGATGGACGCCACCCCTGGCAAAAGCTGACAAAGTTTTTCTGCAAAAATGGTTTCCTGAGGTGTCGTTGCACCAAAACTCACGCCAGATTGGCAGGCCCGTTCAATGGCTTCCTGAACTGGCAAAAACGCATGACCAAAGATCAATGGACCCCAGGAACCAATATAATCAATATAGCGGTTTCCATCCACATCATATAGATAAGCGCCTTCACCTCGAGTGATAAAAACAGGAGGTTGATCGACCTGCAAAAAGGCTCGAACAGGGCTGTTTACCCCGCCTGGCATAACCTGTTTTGCCCGCTCATACCAATGTAAAGACTGTGTTTGCTTCATCATTTTGTCCTCAAATAAGCTGCCGCTTCCAACGCAAAATAAGTGATAATTAGCCGAGCACCTGCACGTTTGATGGCCAATAGACTCTCCATCATCACCCGTTGTTCATCAATCCAGCCTTTTTCCCCAGCTGCTTTGATCATGCTATATTCACCACTCACCTGATAAGCCACCACAGGAATCAGAACTTGATCTGTAATTTTTGCCAATACATCCAAATACGGTAGAGCCGGCTTTACCATGAGCAGATCCGCACCTTCTTCTAGATCAATTAAAGACTCATGAATGGCTTCTTTTAAATTGGCTGGATCCATTTGATAAGATTTTCGATCGCCAAAGGCTGGTGTCGAATCGCAGGCATCTCGAAAAGGACCATAAAACGCAGAGGCAAATTTCGTGCTGTAGGCCATGATAATGGTATCGACATAGCCTGCTTCATCCAACGCCTTGCGCATCGCGCCAACGCGACCATCCATCATATCCGACGGAGCAACCATATCAGCACCGGCGGCTGCACAGGTGATTGCCATCTGGTTCAAATAGGGCAGGGTTTCATCATTGAGAATGCGGCCCTCGTGTATTAGGCCG
>JAEZVR010000077.1 GCA_023420715.1 Bacillota bacterium
TGTTTGAATCAACTGGAAAAAGCAGATCGGGGAACCATCGAAATTTGCGGTAAAACCCTGATGGAAACCAAAGGCAATGAAGTGACTTTTGCCCATGAATCCCTCTGTCGATCCATCCAACTGGATATGGGATTGGTCTTTCAAACGTTCAACCTCTTTCCCCACCTCAACATATTGGAAAATCTAATTGAAGCGCCTTGCCAAGTGCTTAAAAAGAGCAAGGAAGAAGCCACCGAAATCGCCCTCTCCAGACTGGCTCAACTCGGTATACAAGATAAAGCAAAAGCCTACCCATACCAATTATCTGGCAGACAACAACAGCGAGCCGCCATCGCCCGTGCGCTGGCTTTATCCCCCAAAATACTCTGTTTTGACGAACCGACATCTGCCCTGGATCCAGAACTCACAAAAGAAATCCTAGCGGTCATTCAAGATTTAGCGAACAAAAAAATGACGCTCTTAATTGTGACGCACGATATGAGTTTTGCCCACATAGTCTCCCATGAGGTCATTTTTATGGAAAATGGCAGAATCATTGACCGAGGCTCACCCGAAAAGGTTCTAAACCAAAGCGCAAACGCTAGAATCCATCAATTTCTACAACCCTTTTGAATACTTTAGATCTGATCCGTGCTAAAATTACAATCTTTTTACATCTGCCCTGGTCGCTTTATTTTCCATCGACAAATCAGCCATAATATAAAGGGTTGTATCCTCTTGCGCAATCACCAAAACAGAAAGGGGTTCCCATGAAAAGATTTAATCGAGGTATTCTTTGCCTGATTGCTGTCGCCCTATTGGCAACTGGCTATTTTTTCTATCGAGATCATCGAGATAAAACACTTGCTAATACAGCAGCTGTGAAGATTCAAGCAACCTTAAACCATTTAAATGAAAAGGCAAAAACAGCGCTTAATACAGGTAATATCACCCCTGATCAAGCCAAATCCCTCGCAGAAACAATTTTAAGCGAGGTCTATCCTGAATCATCAAACAAACAAGAATATGCGTATCAGAGAATGGCATTGGGCAGATCTTTTTCCACCCTTTCTGGTACACCATGGAAAGAGATTGAACCCAACACCAATAGTATTAAATTGCTCCAAAAGAACAAAGACATGTTGATTTTTGGTATAGACTTGCTCGTAGATGACAACAAAATTAACGAATCTTTCGTTTTTCAACAATCCGCTCAGGATTTGCAACTTATTGGCACCGATTTATGGAGTCGCCTGGTGAATATCGAGACTTTAAAGAGCAAATCGGGAGGAACATTAAACTATGAAGAAAACGCTCAACCAACCATCCCATACTGAAACAACGCCAATTTCAGATACCGTGCAGGATCACCTGAATGCAACGACAGCGGCTAGCGCTGAGACGCTGGAAAATCTTGAACAAAAAACGTTGCACGATCCGGCTACAATAGATTCGCAAGTGGCCTTACAAATTTTTAATCTCAATAAATCATTTGGCAAGCGTCAAGTTATCCACAATCTTTCCCTGGAAATTCGACGCGGGGAAGTCTTGGGATTCTTAGGCCCAAATGGCGCCGGAAAAACAACCGTTTTAAAAATGCTTACGGGCTTTTTAACCCCTGATTCCGGCGATATCTATGTCGATGGCATGCATCATCGCAAACATTTTACCCAAGTCATGCAACGCATCGGTGCGGTTGTCGAACAGCCTGAAATGTATAAAGAATTCAGTGCTTACAACAACCTCAAACTTTATGCAAGACTCCATAAAGGTGTGACAAAAGAACGCATCCAAACTGTCATCACTCAGCTTCGCTTGGAAAACCGCATCAAGGATAAGGTAAAACGCTATTCTCTCGGCATGAAACAGCGTTTAGGCTTGGCACAAGCCATGCTGCATAATCCCGACATTCTCCTTTTGGACGAACCGACAAATGGACTCGATCCCGCTGGGATTCACGAACTGCGCAATATTTTAATCGATTTAGCCCACAAAGAAAACAAAGCGATTCTGGTATCAAGTCATTTGCTGAGCGAAATGCAACTGATGTGCGATCGCGTGGCCATTATTAAAGAAGGCCATTTAATCGGCGTAGAAGAGATGCACGAGCGATCTGCCAACACACGTCTTTCGCTGTCGATTAAAGCCAAACCCTACGAAACCTTAATTGAGCGCCTCCTGCCGTACCATCCAGATTTGATTCAAAAAGGTGATACTGTCGATATTCAAATCGAAGAAGCTCATATTCCAGAACTCATCCGCTATCTCAGTCGCAACGGTTGCGATCTTTACGAGATCAAACAAGAACAGCAATCTCTAGAAAGTCTATTCTTGGAAATTACTGGAGGAGGACAGACCATTGCGTAACTACATTGCATGCTTTCGTAACGAATGGTTTAAGATAACCCATCGTCTACTCAATCGTATTTTCTTTCTGCTTGTCTTATTGCTCCTCTGCTTGAATGTCGCCTTAACATCCTTCATCTCTCTAGGCGATAGATCATCTCAATGGACAGAAGAAGATTTGAAGAAAGAACAGCAAGCGGTCATTGAAACCACAAAGCAGACGATCCAATCTCTTGAAGCCGAAATTAACCAAGCACAAGACAATACCACGGCAACACCTGAGATGGCACCTGCAACCGGCTTAAATGAAATTCAAACTGAGCAAACAGCTCAAAACATCCCATCTTCAAGTGATATCGAGGGTCAAAAGCAGATCCTTGAGAACGCACGGTGGAGCTATATCCTTCAAGAAGGATTTGATCAAAAAAATCTCAATTTTGTTCGCAGCAATACCTTGACCAAACTGCTCTATGATTTTCTGGGGGAAAACGATCCAAGCCATGTCGCAAATTCGAACAATCGCATCCCTGAAATCACCCAAGCAGAGTTGCAGCGTATCGTTGCAGCTTTGGCAGAAAATCCTGCGCCTGCATTAACGGTTTACAAAAACATCTTAGAAGGCAAAACAGATCCAAATCATCAAAGTTGGATCAAAATCCGCCTGGCTTCGGTTGATGCAATCATTCAACTGATGTCCGAGAATGAAAATCTGGATAAAATCAACGCATCTGCCTTACAAGAATTTATTGGAACCAACGAAAGCAATCTCCAAGCCCTCGAATGGGGTTATCTAACGCAGAGTTTGCAAGATATCCCAGCAGGTACGTTATTGACCGATCAAATGCGCAAAGAAATCATGAGCATGGTTGCAGCAGATGACTACAAAATCCGCAATAACTTATTCAGTCCAAGTGTGCAGACAACAAAGTTTGTCAAGGCATATAAATCTGGCTTTTCCCAGGGTTTTAACCTGTTCACCATTCTCTTGATTATTATCGCAGGGGGCATGATTGCCCATGAATTTGCCACAGGTAGCATCAAATCATTAATTATCAGCCCCATCAGACGCCAAAAAATCTTCTGGGCAAAATATGGTGCTTTGCTGTGCTTTGGTCTGATCGGCACCATTTTCTTGGCTGGCATTGCTTACGGTATATCTGGCTTGTGCAATGGCTTTAGTGCAACAGAACATGTTTTCCGCTTTAATGGTCAAGCGTATCATCTGCCGTTTGCGCTCGTCTGTCTCATCAAGGCTTTGCTCACCTACCTGGACACCGTCTGCATCATTACCTTTGCCTTTGCGCTAAGTGCCCTCTTTAAGAGCACAGCTTTGGCCATCGCCTGCGGTGTTATCGCCGCCCTAGGGGCGCCTTTTGCCAGCTTAATCGTGATCGCAAAAATCTCACCACTATACTGGCTCATGCCCTATGTCAATATGATGTGGGAACACCGCATCTTCCAAGAGACGGCTAGCTTCACACAAATACTCTTCACGCCCTATCTTTCCATTCAATACAAACCGTCTGTCCTATTTTCCATCGTCTATCTCTTATTGGCCTTCCTCGTCCTGTTGTGGTTGGCTCGAGATGCATTCTGTCGCAGCGATATTAAATAAGGTCAACGTAAAACACCGTTTTGGACAGACCAAAACGGTGTTTTAATATATAGGCTTTTGTCTGGATATGGCATCGTCGATATCAGAGATTTCAGTCCCACCACATTTAAAGCTTCCAAAGGTCAAAGACTGGAAAAATGGCGGTCTGAAAAGATCCGCCAGCCGCCTATTACTCCGCCATCACCGCCTGAGCACAGGTAGCCACACTTGACGCTGTCGACCAAAGTGCCATCGGCGAAAAATTAAGATGATCGCTGGCAACATTGATATATTGAATACCATCATATATGCCCTCCGGCGACCGTTTTCCAAAAATGCCATGCACATGGCCATAGGCACATAAATCAACTCGATAAGCCTTTAGCAAGTCTACCATCTCCGTTTGCGGCGACTGCCGAGTAAATGGCGGATAATGCAAAGCTGCCAGCAATGTAGACTGTTCGTTTCGTTGCGCTTGAGCCGCATCTAATGACCGCTTTAAACGCCCCACCTCACGTGACAAAATTTTAGCGTCCTGTTCACCCGTCCAAGCATTATCTGTCGGTTGTATCCAACCTCTAGTGCCACAGACGAGCAAATGGGGTTTAGATTGATCCACACGTGGGACAAGACCGACACCTTCACCCGCATCATATCGCTCATCTAATAAGATGTCCCCCAATAAATAAGTGTTATTCCGCATAAAATGCAAGCTGTCAAAACCATTTGCGACACAAAATGCACCCATTTTTTTCATTGAGGTCCACCAATAATCGTGATTCCCACGACTCAAAATCTTTTGTCCAGGCAATTGCTGAAGAAAGGCCAGATCTCGTTTAGATTCTTCCAAGGTCATTGCCCAAGAAATGTCTCCGGGAATAATAATCCAATCTTCAGGGCTAATATGTCGATGCCAGGCTTCTGCCATGCGTTCGTGATGCTGTGTCCAGCGCGCCCCAAAAACATCCATGGGCTTATCTGTATTTAAAGAAAGATGTGGGTCTGAAATGGCCCAAACAATCATGATCTAACCTTTCATCCTATTTTGTGTGCATTCAATTTGATTCATGCTGCAAGTAAGCCGTTGCTAATTAGCCTAACACAGAGATCCCAGAAACTCAATCTGGGCGAAAATATCGATAAATGGCTTCTGCCCGCCTTTGACCCAAATCTGGTACATGAGCGAGCAATTCAGCTACACTTGCCATCTGAACCGCTTTAATCGTTTTAAAGGCGGCGAGCAGTTTTTTGCGATACGCAGGACCAATACCCGGAATCGATTCCAAGCGATAACGCAAGCTCCGTTTTTTCGTCAACAATTGGGTGTATTGTCCAACATACCGATGTGCTTCATCTTGAATCGCTGTTAACAGGCGTAAAAAAGCAAACAACTCCGCTCGATCGTATTGCTCCATTTCGGCCGGCATGTCCTGGCCTTGAGCAAACTGCCCCCTTGCCAAGCCCAAAACCTTGGCAACCTCGACGATCTTCCCATCTGGCAATGCCAAACCACGTGTGCGATGTCGGCCATCTTTTACCAGACCGGCGACAGCAATGTCTCCACAGTTTTTTTCCTCCAGTAATTGCAAAACCACACCAACATGATTTAAACCGCCGTCCACCAAAATTAAATCTGGGCGCTGTCCAAACCGGAGATCAGATAAAGCATCAAGGCGGCGACGAATCGCTTCTAACATAGCGCCATAGTCATTTTGCTGATCCTGATATCGAATTTTAAAGCGACGATAATCTGATTTTTTGGCACGGCCTTTTTCGAAGACAACCATACCACAAGCCTGGTCTTTATCGCCGAAATTTGATATATCATAGGCTTCAATCCGCATCGGTATACCGGGCAATCGACAAAACTGCTTCAACATCATCAGCGCTTGCGTCGTGCCAGCCTCACCACTGCCCTTCATCAGATCTCGACGTCGAACGGCTTCTGTGGCATTTTTCATCGCCATATCCACCAATTTGCGCTTTAAGCCCCGCTGTGGAAAGGAAAGAGCAACCTTGTGATTCGCCAGATGGGACAACATTTTCTCCCAACGCTCAACAGATGGATCTTCTGCCTCCTCTGACATCCCATCCCTTGTTTCATTCAATAAAGACGGCAACAGAATATGACGTGCCACATATGGAGATTGACTGTAATGCTGCGTAAAAAAGGCATCTAAAACCTCTTCAAATGGCTGTCCTTCTGTTTGCAAAAAGAAGGTGGAAGTCCCGTTTATTTTGCCGGAACGAATCTCCAACTTCAGCACGCAAACCTCAAGTCCTCTAGCTGCCATGCCAATGGCATCTGCATCCAAATGCACATCATTCACAGCAATTTGCTGATGTTTAAGTTTTGTTAAAGCCTGCAGCCGATCTCGAATAACCGCCGCCTGTTCATAGGCTTGCCGGGCAGCAGCCGCTTTCATATCCGCCTCCAGCTGAGCCGTGATCCCTTTATACCGCCCCTCTAAAAAGTCACAGACCGATTGCATAATCGCTCTGTAAGATTCTGCCGATACATCACCACTACAAGGTGCTACACAGCGATGAATATGATAATTTAAACAAGGTCTTTCTTTGCCAATATCTCTTGGAAATACCCTTTTGCACGTTTTAATCGGAAAAATATCATGCAAAGTCTTCAGCGCACGATACAAATCGCCTGCCAAATAAGGACCATAATATTTGGCACCTTCCTGAATATCGGAGCCAATGCGATAGGCTTTCATGGCACGCGGATAAGCTTCATGCATAGTAATTTTTAAATACGGATAATCGTGATCATCTTTTAAAAGGATGTTATAAAAGGGCTGATAACGCTTAATCAAGTTTGATTCTAAAACCAGCGCTTCTAGTTCATTCTCTGCAAGCAAATATGAAAAATCATGAATCTGGCGGATCATCGCCTGAACTTTGCGATTCCCCTTTGGTTGAGTCCCAAAATAACTACGCAAGCGTTGGCGCAGGTTGATGGCTTTCCCCACATAAATAACAGAGCCCTGGTTATTCTTCATTAAGTAAACGCCAGGACTCGTTGGAACAAGATCTAATCTCGCTTCGAAAGCAGACGGGTTATTCATTAGACCACAGGATTCTCCAAATAAGTAACCAATGCTTCCACCGCTGATGCTTCGTCATGACCTTCTGCAGACACGTCAACAACCATACCGTTATCTAATCCCAAAGACATGACACCCAGCAAGCTTTTTGCATTAGCCTTGCGATCCCCCTGTGTCAACCAAATCCGTGAGTCAAAGGATGATGCTTTTTTAATCAAGACAGCAATGGCCTTCATATGAACGGAATCGTCACAGTGAAATTGAACGGTTTTAACTTTCATGATTCCTCCGAAAATTAACCGCAAACGCGATTAAGACAAAATACAATCTGCAAAAAAGTATATCGATGGAGCCCTTAAAAGTCAATGATTGCAAGGACTTCAAGGAATATGAACCAATTTTTTATGCTCTTTTTTAAGTGTATTGGTCAAAATAACCAAATGTGTATCAATCGCCTGCCTAGCTTTGGCGATGACCAAAGGACATGACAACCGGATTCACCCTAATATTGGCTTTACTGGGATAGCCATAACCGTCCGGCAATTGATTAGGCGTAAAGGGCAGGGGCACATATAACGGCCCTGTAGACACGCCACTTTGAGCCCGTTCTTCGGTTCGCCACAAATATAAGGGAATGAGTTTCAGCCGTTTTGCCAGATCGGGAGAAATCTGCGCTGCCAACAACCTGGCACGCTTTTGATCTTGAACAAATTGAACCAGCAGTATAATGAAACAAATTAAACCGATGACACTCATCACATAGATGCCCAAATGAGTCTGCCCCGTACGACCAAAAAAATTGAAAATAATGTGCATGATGATGGTCAGGAAAAGAGAATCTGTCATCACATAAACAGCGGCAAACAAAATCCCAACCAGAAAGACGTATGCACTTTGGATCACATTAAAATGTGCGATGGCAAAAATCGTGCCCCCCAGCAAAATAGTCAGCCAAGGTCGACGACAAACACGCTTTATTTCCCCCATAATAATACCGCGGAACAAAAGCTCCTCGGCGATCGGCACCAAAATAACCACGCTCAAAAAATTCAATACGTTATCTGAACTGAATAATCGATTGGCATACTGCTCGTATTCACTAAGCTGCCATTTAAAAAAATGCAGGTGTTCGCCAAGCGCCGTCAAAAAATAGATCGAAAGCTGAGCCGATGCCAAAGCTGTAAAAGCGAGGGGGATCGCCAGTGCATATTGACTAGGCCTGGTCGGCAAAAAACCAGCATGAGCTGGATAACGCCGATTGATACTAAGCAAAATAAAGAAATAACACAGGCATTGAATGATCGCAGACACAAAAAGGCCAAGTGAAATGGCCTGCTGAAAAATTGGGCTGCTCAGATTGATTGCCGTCAAATTTTTAGAGCCGAACAATGCCAATGTTGTAAAAATACCCACAACAAAACTTTGGATTAAGAAATGAGCGCAGAGCATGCCTAAAGGCAACAAAAAGGTTCTGGCACGAACTGACCAAAACAGCTGCCTGGACAAAAGGCGCATTTTCGTCTGCATGCCAATAGATTGATTCGATTGATATTCCCCAGACATCTTACAAACCTCCTTGTCGGGTAACCATCACCTCATATTTATCGATCATATGATGAGGTCCATAGGACTGCTTTGCTTTATGCAAGCCCTCGATACCCATATCTTCTTCGCGATTCAGCCAAGCATATTCGGCACAGGCGGATTCTGCCACGCATTTATTGATCATGGCATAAGCACCTCGATAGTTAATATCTGCTTTTTCGATATGAATGATCGCCGTCTTTAACCGCTGATCAACCTCAGCATCCATACGAGGGGTTGGATCGACAGCACCAGGCGATGCAATGGAAAAAGCCACCAATTGATTGTCCACCCAAAGCGTGCCTCCCATTAATTCCAATGCCTCAAAATGCTGAAACAACGTTTTAATTGGAATATAGTCACTCTCCTTAAGATTATCGATATCATGGACTGCCTTACCCTCTCCCCAGCTTTCTACCAGTTTGAGACAAGCCTCGGCATCTGACTTCAACAAAGGTCTATAGATGTAGTCTGGGTATGCGCGCATAAACTTATTCACATGATTCCGCTTGCCGTTATAAAACTTACCCTGAAGTGTTGCCAAATCCTTTTGTTGGTACACATAGTCCGAAAAAGCTGGCTTCATTAAAAAGTCA
>JAEZVR010000132.1 GCA_023420715.1 Bacillota bacterium
GCCTTGGACAATCACGGGAGCATCATCGCTCAAACATTGCAGTTTTTGACGATCAGGATCAACCACAATCACATCATCACCTCTTGCCTTATACCGGTCAACCAATGCACGACCAATCTCCCCGCAACCTAAAATACAAATTTGCATCTTATCCTCACACACAACCCTTTACAAAAAATTCATAAGCCATGATACCCGCGGCAACACCCACATTGAGCGATTCCGCCTGACCGATCATCGGAATATAAATTAAGTGATCACAGACTGCTTTAACCGATTCCGACAAGCCCTGACCTTCATTACCCAGAACCAGGGCGACCGGAGAAAACAGTTTTCGCCGCTGGATAAAATCCGGCAAATGAATCGCATCTTCCAAAGCCGTTCCCACAATATCCAACTGATGACGCATGGACAAAAGCCATTTCGGTAAGTCGAATACCGTATAAATGGATTGAGCAAATACAGCGCCCATGGTCGCCCGTATTACTTTTGGATTAAAGGGATCACATGTGCCCTGATCCAAAACGACGCCATCTACACCAAAAGCCTCTGCCGTCCGCAAAATCGTTCCTAAATTCCCTGGATCTTGAATGCCATTTAAAACCAGCAAACCCCGTTTTATTGGCTGATTCAGCAGTTTGTCTGCGGGCCGAACAAACGCATCTTTCTTGACAAGCATGACCAAGCCCTGAGGTTGCTGCGTCAAGGTGAGCCCCTGCGCCACTTGATGAGAAACAGGCTGAGGCGCCGAATCGCGAAGCCTTGAAAGCAAGGCCGAGATGCGGGGCCATTGCGCACTGGACTGAAGGTGATGATCGTACAGCACCAAATCGGGCTGATGACCCAAATCGATGAGCATTTCGCACAGTCGAAGCCCTTCCACAAAAATATGGTCCCGATCCTGCCCCTTTTTGCGGATAAGCTTACCAACTTTTTGGATCAGCGGATTTTTAGTACTCGTAATACATTGTCTCGTGCTCATCTTTTTATTTTACGTCAAAAATGTGGCCAAACAAAAAACCGCCATACAGGCGGCTTTTGTAAAAATCTATTTCAGTTGACAAGTGGGTGACTTAAAGTGCAGCCTTTGCCGCCTCGCACACTTTGGTAAATGCCGTTGGATCAGAAACAGCCAATTCTGCAAGCATTTTCCGATTCAACTGAATGTCTGCTTTTTTGAGGCCATTCATCAAGGTGCTGTAATTCAAGCCATTTAAGTGGGCTGCCGCATTAATACGGGTAATCCACAATTGTCTGAAATTGCGTTTTTTTGCTCGACGGTCACGGAAGGCATAGACGCCTGATTTCATGACCTGCTGATTCGCCATTTTAAAGAGTTTACTCTTATGACCGAAATAACCCTTTGCCTGTTTTAAAACTTTTTTATGTCGTCTACGAGTGGTTACACCACGTTTAACTCTTGCCATGGAATCCTCCTGTTATCTGATAAAGATTGGTCTTTGTCTGATGCACCTACTCATTTATTTATAGGGGATCATTTCTCTGATACGCTTTGCATTCGTTTCATCCGCAATGTGCGTACCACGCAAATCACGTCGACGCTTAGGGCTTTTAGCCTCAGCCTTATGCTTTTTATAAGCAAAAGGTGTGATGACCTTACCCGTTCCACTGATTTTAAATCTCTTTTTGGATGCACTATGTGTTTTTTGTTTTGGCATAATTTACCTCCAATTCATACCAAGGGCTGACGATTACTCCTCAGCTGGATTTTCAATTTTCTTTGCGGATGGTTTTGCCTTAGCCGGTGTCAAATACATATTCATATTTCGACCCTCAACTTTTGGCTTGCGATCAATTTCAGCAACATCCGTTAGCTGTTCTGCAAATGCGGCCATGACATCATACCCTCTGGACGTATAGGCCATCTCGCGACCACGGAAGCGTATACTCACTTTGACACGGTGCCCAGCTTGCAAAAAACGGCGGACATTTTTTAACTTGACATTGAGGTCGTGTGTTTCTGTCGTCAACTTTAAGCCAACTTCTTTAACTTCAACGACCTTTTGTTTTTTGCGAGCTTCTTTTTCCCGTTTTGACTGTTCAAAGGCATACCGACCATAATCAATAATTTTGGCCACCGGATTGGTTGGGTTTGCAGACATCAACACAAGATCCAAACCTGCTTGACGTGCACGATCCAATGCTTCTGATGTTGGCACAACGCCGACCATTTCTCCATTTTCATCAATCAAACGGATCTCTTTAAAGCGGATGCGCTCATTCGTTTGAATGCCGCCTTCTTTCTTAGCGATGGTCTTATCCTCCTAAAAAAATGGAACGAATTCCAATTATTCGTTCCACCACAAAACAATCATACCCTGATCTGTTATGAACCTTTTTGCATATGCTCGAGGTGAGAACGATGTCTACTTGTTACCGAAATAATATAGATGACAACACACCGCTTGTCAAGCCTTGGCGTAGCAATTATTCAGTCGTACCAACAGAAGCCGTCGACCCAGGGTCCTCCCCCTCTGTTAGTACCGCTTTTATTTTTCCTTGAATCTCTGTCAAACTCTCTTCCGAAGGGACAAACATATAAAGTTCATATCCGGGCATCAAGAACGAAGACAATCCCATCTGGCCAGAGCCCTTGACATCGACCATTTCCATATTCCAAGAAAAAGCACCGCGTTCTATCATGCCATTGGCAACGCCCATCATTGCGTCAATTGGCAGGTTTGTCTGCAAAGAATCAGACAGCTTATTTAAAATGCTGTGATAGTTGGTCAACAACTGCGGACTGGTCAATTTTTTAAACAATCCGATGATCACACGCTGCTGATTACGCCCACGCTCAAAATCGCCACCGGGCAAACTATAGCGCTCACGTGAAAAAGCCAAAGCTTCTTCGCCATTCAAATGGATGGTTCCTTTGGCATAATGAAATCCCTGAGCAGAAAATTCATTCGGATTCTCAACTTCTATACCACCAACCGTATCGACCATCTTAATTAAAGAACTAAAGTTGACACGAATATAGTAATTGATTTCTGTTTGCAACAATTGTTCCAACGTGTTGACAGAAGCTTCCACACCATAAACACCTGCATGCGTCAGCTTATCGTACTCATTTTGACCTTCACCCGGAATACGAACACGTGAATCTCTCGGTACGGTTGTCAATAAAAGGTGATTGGTTTTTGGATTAATGGTCATCAAAATGTTGACATCACTTCGGGATACTGTTTCGATACTGCCATAGGTATCGATCCCACTAATGTAAATATTAAAGGGTTGCTGACTCGTGTTGACATCCTTTTTGATATCTTCTACGACTTGAGTCAGGTCTGATTCATCGATGAAGCGAATTTCGTTTAAGAAATCCGGATATTTTTCTTTGATTGTTTCCAGCCAGGAAAGATTGACAAACATCGCCACGGCCGTTTGTTGATACAACGCCGTTGCCGCATCGACATAGGTTGATGCCATTTCAAACTGCAATGACAACTGTGTCCGAGCTTCAAGATCCTGCTGATAGTCAGCAATCGTCTTCGCATCTGTTTTGAGGGGGGCCAAAACCTTTTTGCCCTGAAGATCTTGAATGGATTGAATGGAACTGTCTTTTAAAACCGCGATACCAACTTGTTTGGTCATAACCGTACTGTTTTTTGTAATATCCACCAACGTAGAGACACCGCGAATAATGTAATAGTTCCCAGCACCGATGATCAGCGAAAAAATAATTGCCATCACAATGGCCGTTTTGGCCAACAAACGTCGTTTATGACCTTGAATGGTTAACAGAAGGAAAATGACACAAATCAGCAACAAAGATCCCATAATGGCATATCGATGCTTAATGGGTAAAATCTGATAGCGCATCAACACATATGACAACAATCCCGATAAACCAATAAAAAGACAAGTGAAAAACCACGCAAAAAATCGCACGGGAAAAGAGGTTTTAATCTTCTGATTTCGGTAAGGAGATGTATATTGTGCCGCCCGCGAATAATGCGCATGCGAAACATCATATTCATCAAAATCCATCTCGATATCGTCTTCAAAATAATTGGGCACAGGAATATGTGTCGATGCAGAACTTTCTGCTACATCTAATGCTGATTTTTGAGATTCAGCCGTGGCATGACCACGCACAGCTTTAGGATTCGGATGAGATCCATGATGATGTTTTTTCATATCTTGTCCTTTCTTCGTCGATCTAAAAACGACTGGTGCGCTTTTGGATTTGCCGCCAAAATTGAGCAAGGGGCATGATAAGAAATTGGCTCACCCGTAATCTGCGTACAAAGACCGCCAGCCTCTTCCACAATTAAAGCTCCAGCCGCATAATCCCATGGTTGAAGACAGGCTTCAAAAAACAGGTCCGAACAACCACAGGCGATTTCCATTAAATCAATTGCCGCACTGCCTGTTCTGCGAATATCCACACCGAGTGAGAAAGCTTCTTGTATTAAGTTTTGTGTAAACGCCTTTGTTTGAGCGTAATATGAAGCGGTTCCGATTGTCACAAGACCAGCAGGATAATCGCCGTCCGATACGTGAATTGAGCGACCATTCCAGGTTGCACCTTGACCTCGGACAGCCATGACAAGGTCATCATACCATGGTTGGTAAATTGCTCCAACAACTGGCTTTCCGGCTTCTAGATAAGCAATTGAAATGGCACTCATCTTTTTGCGGCGCAAATAATTATGGGTACCATCCAACGGATCAACCAACCAACAGGCGGGCGGCAAGGTCGCCTCTGGATGACAGCCTTCTTCGCCAATAAAAACGACATCTGGATACAAGGCCTTGAGTGCCGTTTCTATTTGGTTCTGCAAGGCAATGTCAACCTCAGTGACAAAATCTCCCCAAACCGATTTCTGCTCAACAGAAAAATCGGTGGGCTGGCGTGACACCAGATCGTTCCCGCACGCGCGCATAATATCTGCTAATTTTGAAAGATCTATTCTCATCTCATCATCCATTCGAAGCACTCGGCAGAGAATTTTCTGTCGGTTTTGTCTTATTCGGCAATGCAATGGGCTCAATTTGATTGAATGCTGAAAAAGATGCCTTAATATCGATCCGTTCGCCATCGGGCTGATTTTTTTGGCTCAGGTGAATTTCGCAATATTGAATATATTGTTTCGTATCATC
>JAEZVR010000154.1 GCA_023420715.1 Bacillota bacterium
CAACTGGATCGGTCCAATAATCTTGGCTGCGCTGGGTCTCCAAATAACCCTTCCACACAGACTTTCTGCCATCCGGTTCACTCGAATGCCATTGGCGTCCCTGAATGGTGATGGTGGTATCTCCTACAATCTGTAAATCGTCGGACAGAAACAATCCAAAATAGGGATTGGCTTTAAACCCTTTGTTGCTATAGTCGCTTCCCTGATAGGGTTGCATACTACCATCCATCCAGAAGTTCTTTTCATTAAAGGTTATTTTCCATTTTTGTTCGAACTGGTCATCTTCATTTGTCAATGCTTCCACATAGACATGTCGTTTGACTTCTGCCTCACGATTACTATTGATATACGGTCTAGTGTCATAACCTCTAATATTACTGTAGTCAAAATGCCCAATCGTGAGCGTATCGAACTGATCTTTGGTTAAACGCGGAATACCATCTTCGGCTTCACCAGCCCGCACCGATATCGGAGCAACATAAGCACCCAAAACAATTGCCGCCCCTAATAGATAGGATAAAGCTTTTGTTGAAGTGCGATGTTTCCGTTTGGTGTGCACCGGTTGCTGAAATTGGGAATCACGCATTTTTCCCGCTCTCAAAAACATGTCGGTAAACTCCTTTCTTCATGTCCTTTCAAGAATTTCAGCAAAATTTTAAACTTTGTAACATAAAATTTACAAGGGGGGGGAATAACGGAAATAGAAAATTTACAATTGATTGATCATATCATGATTTTAGACATGATTTATAACTTTTTATGTGTAACTCAAGCAACTGAATTGATCTCATTTGAGATGAACGGATGAACCGCAAAATGAATCATTTACGACCGAAACACGCGCCTTAGCCTAGAAAAGAGTCTGTTCATGCGTCGCTTCGACATCAATAACCAAGCATCTCGCTCCAGTAACAGCTCAATTAACCACAATGCAAACTGTAAGCTGCCCGTGATCACAAACAAATATGTGCCTGGAAAAATGATTAAACTGAGGAACGGCAACAACGTCAATAAGCCCATCAGGAGCAAATGACGTCTAACCACACGTCGCCGTTTTTGTACGGTTAGATTAATCAACAATATACTAACTGTTCCCAATAACCAAAGAACTGCCAAACTATCTTTTAAGATATACGCTTGATGGAACAAAAATCGGCTGAGTAAAAAACCAACCCCACCCCCAAAAAATATGGTGGCAAATAGACGCAATACAAAATTTTGCTGACGTCTGGCATAACCTTCCACCAAAACAACACATAAAAGCACACCAATCGCAGCAGAGATGGCAAAAGACCAGCGAAGCCAATTCAACGCTTTGAGCACAACAAGCAGAATCCCCAAGGCAAGTGCCGTCAGTCGGACGATTCTGACAACAGAGGCATGATCGTCATTTAATGAAAAATAGGGATAGACATCATCTTCTATGGATTCTCGCTCAACAATTTTCTGTAATTCAAGGCTATCCGAATCCATACTAATGAGCGGTTTAAAACAAAGTGGGCATTCGGCATGATTCCCTCGAATGGCCAGCCGACAATGTGGACAATACCTTAACATCTATCCTCCTACACCGCCAAATTGGATTCCATGACATCAAAATGCTTTGTATCCGGCAGGCGGGCATGGTTCGTCGATACCAACAAATCTACCCCACTGCGGCTCAAATAAGTTAAAAAATGTCGCATAATATTATGTTCTTCAAATTTAGAATTTAAAATCCAAGTAATGCGCTGATCCGTGCGCACCACATTGAGCTGAAAAGGACCATCACTGCTGGTATAAGACAGTTGAAAAACCTTGGACAACATGGGTTCTGGTAATTGTACGGCCCAAAGGCAACCATATTTTGCCGTTGCCGTGCGCAAACGCCCATGATAGCGCAGGCGATCATAGCCCTCTCTAAAAAATAACGGCAGGCGCCAAAACCATGAAGGTTTCTGAAACAGAAGACATTGATCCGGATCTAAATGAGGCAAATCAGAATATCGATGCTGTACCCAGGCCAACAAAGCTTCAAAGTTTGGCGGGCCATCCCAATCATAGTAAATCGATGCGGGTTGGCGCGAATCCATTTTCTGAGATTGGTCAATTAATTCAATGACAATGCGCCTGCGCTTTCTACTCGGTTTTAAATCCATTCCGATACTATAAATAAAGACAGCAAGAAAAAACACATCTGGCAAAACACCCTGTCTTTGAATTAAGGCTTCGATCGCCGACCAACTAGCACTCGCCTCTACAATATAAATTTGATTGGTTGAATTTAACTTTCCGCGAATCCGAGCGATACGCCTGTGCAAAAACCGCTGCATAAAAACGGCAAACCACGACTGATTTTCTGGCAAAGCGATCGATTCAGATTCAATCGTCCCATGGTGGGGCAATTCCTGTCCATCCGTATCTAAGGTCGACCTGTCTCCAGCATCTAAATCTTGCAAATGATCAACTGTCCGAATCAGATTTAAATCATCAACGGCATCCGCTTCGTTATCATTCTGTTGTTTTTCAGCAACCTTTAATTGACGCTCAAACGCCCACGCCTCGCTAGCTTCGAGGGGCAAAAAAACTTCAGTTGCCTGCAATTCTGTCGCTTCAAGCACATTCTGTTGACAAGCTGCCTTTGGCTCTATGTGCAACACAGGTCGATTGGAAAAAGCCGATAGCGTTGTTTCTACAGATGTACCGATCGAACCAACCGCAAGCCTCGAATCAGACACCGCTTCAGCTAAAACGCCCTCATGCGTTAAGGGCTGTAAAACAGTATGCGTCTCATTAATTTCCGCCATGAAAACAGGTGTGTCGGCCTCTGGAAGGCCTGTTAAAGGATGAGCCTTATCCGTTTCCTCGTTTGAGCCCTTAATATCAGGTAAAAAACATTTAACCGTATGATCGATTGCCGAAGCCATTTCTGGTGTCAGCGGAAAGCGCAAACCATGTTGTTCAATCGAAGGTAAAGTCTGAACAAAATAATAATATAGGAGTGTTTGCAAAAACCAGAGCGCCTCTTGACCAGAGGTCAAACCCAAAAAGAACTCCACAGAGATGCGCCGCCGATAGTAGAACAACCGTGCTAACGGCGAACGGCGATCAAAGAGATAAAGTGGATAACACAAGGTTAAAGATTCAAGCTGGGGGGTTAAAGCTTCAGTTCGGACCACACGGTAATGTGCCAGTCTACGTCTGATTTGAATCCCAAAATGTGGAAAATGGCGATTGGCGAGTTTGGCGGCATCAGCTAAGGCAGGAT
>JAEZVR010000142.1 GCA_023420715.1 Bacillota bacterium
AGGGAGACGTCAAAGCTATGACCATGGCGCGGCGCTTTATCTGGCTTATTTAAAAGATGTGGCTGGTCTTGATTTATCTGGACTAAAAATTGCCATCGATTGCGCCAATGGGGCGGCGAGTCGTTTGGCACCGGAACTCTTTCAAGCTTTGGGTGCCGATGTTGTGGTAAGTGCAGCCCAGCCTAACGGCATTAATATCAATGATCGGTGCGGCTCGACACATATGGAGAATGTCTGTGCACTCATTCGTCAGGCGCAGTGTCATTTGGGATTTGCGTTTGATGGCGATGCGGATCGCATGTTGGCGGTAGATGCCTTAGGGCGTCCTGTTAACGGTGATCAGATCATGTTGATTGTGGCCAATTATCTCAAACAAACGAATCAATTGCCCAAAGAAACATTGGTTGTTACCGTCATGAGTAATTTAGGCTTAAAAATTGGGGCCAAAAAATGCGGTATCAAATTGGCGACCACAAAAGTGGGAGATCGCTATGTGCTACAAGAAATGTTGGAAAAAGGTTATGGTTTTGGTGGCGAACAATCAGGCCACTTAATCTTGTCTAAATATGCAACAACGGGTGATGGTCTGCTCAGTGCGATCATCCTTTTAAAAGCATTGCAACATAGCAAAAAAACCTTGGCAGATGCGGCAGCCTTGATGCATATTTATCCACAAGTGCTCGTTCCAGCTTATGTGCCAAACGCAGTTAAAGAAGAAGTGATGGCAGATCCAGACATTTTGAGTCGGATTCAAAAAGCGGAAAAATCTTTGGGCGGAGAAGGCCGTATTTTGGTTCGCCCTTCAGGTACAGAGCCCCAAGTGCGTGTGATGATTGAGGGCGATGATCAAGTCGGGATAAAATCGATGGCTCAAGAGATTGCCAATGCCATTATGGCGAAATATGGCACAGACCAATAAAGAATAGGAGATCGCAATGGCTAAAGAAAAAAAGCGGGTGGAACGGATAACTGCCCGGGATGTTGATTTTGCACAGTGGTATACCGATATTGTTCGCCATGCTGAATTGGCGGATTATTCGAGCATAAAAGGTTGTATGATTATTCGACCTTTAGGAACAGCGCTATGGGAGCGTATTCACGATTACTTGGATGAAGCCTTTAAAAAGACAGGCCATACAAACGTCTTAATGCCCATGTTTATCCCTGAAGGGCTTTTGCAAAAAGAGAAAGACCATGTTGAAGGATTTGCACCTGAGGTGGCCTGGGTAACACATGGGGGATCAGAAGCGTTACAAGAGCGTCTTTGTGTTCGCCCAACATCAGAGACGTTGTTTTGCGATCACTATGCCAATATTATTCAAAGTTGGCGCGATTTGCCCAAACTATACAATCAGTGGGTATCTGTGGTTCGGTGGGAAAAAACCACACGCCCTTTTTTAAGGACAACAGAGTTTTTTTGGCAAGAAGGTCATACGGCGCATGCAACACGCGAAGAAGCCATTCAAGAGACGCATCAAATGCTGAATATTTATGCGGATTTTCTCGAAAACATCTTGGCCATTCCTGTCATTAAAGGGCAAAAGACGGACAAAGAAAAATTTGCCGGTGCTGAGGAAACCTATACGGTAGAAGCGATGATGCACGATGGTAAAGCACTACAATCCGCAACATCACATTTTTTCGGGGATGGTTTTGCACGGGCTTTTAATATTCAGTACAGCGATCAGAACAATCAATTGCAGTATGTGTGGCAGACCTCTTGGGGCATGAGCACCCGTGTCATTGGTGCCCTGATTATGGTTCACAGTGATGATAGCGGTTTGGTCTTGCCACCCAAGATTGCGCCGACACAGGTGGTCATGATTCCGGTGGCACAACATAAGCCAGGCGTCTTAGAAAAGGTAGCAGAAATTGCCAAGCGCCTAGAAAGCGTGGTGCGTGTTAAAGTGGATGACAGCGACCGGATGCCGGGCTGGAAATTTAGTGAGCATGAGATGCACGGTATTCCATTGCGCTTGGAGATTGGACCTCGTGATATTGAACAAAATCAAGCGGTGGCTTGCCGCAGAGATAATGGCGAAAAAATCACGCTGGATTTGGACCATTTGGAAGAAACCGTTCCATCGTTGCTCGAGACGATTCAGCAGGATCTGTATGATCAGGCTAAAAAACGTCTGGAAAACCAAATGAGTACGGCCCAAAATCAAGTGGAATTTGCAGAAGCGATTGCAAACAAACCAGGTTTTGTTCAGGCGATGTGGTGCGGAGACGAAGCCTGTGAATTAAAAATCAAGGAAGAGACGGGGGCAACATCCCGTTGTATGCCTTTTAAGCAAACACCTGTTGGGGACACCTGTGTCTGTTGTGGTAAACCGGCAAAAAAATTGGTTATTTGGGGAAAAGCCTACTAAGCGATATATCTGCCGTAAGCGCATGGGAATGCCTGCTTCCGGTTTGAACAGAAAGTGGTAAAAATGACAATTCCAGAAGACATGACACCGTCGGCAAGACTGATGGCAGAACGCGAAAAGCCGTTGCCCAAGCCGACGCCCAAGCCTTCAACAATTAAGCCCCTGACGGATCCGTCTCAAGCGGATGGTCGGGATCAGCCTATGGCGCAGGAGATTGATGAGCTGATGACGCTCAATCCAGAGGATCAAGTGAGATCGATTGTGACACTGTGTCTCAATCCTTGTTTGGATTTAGCGGTGGACGTGAATGAACTCACTGTCGGTGCGTTGAATCGGTATCAGCACATGCGTGCCATGCCGGGTGGAAAAGGCTTTAATGTCGCTAGGCACCTCAGCCATCGTAAATGGGAAAATAGTATTTTTTTGACCTTGCCAGAAATCTCTCGGGATATTCATCATGTGTTTGACGAAACGGCTTTTGGTGCCTGTACGTATAAAGTTCCAGGCGAATTGCGTGTCAATATTAAAATTCATCAGCGCATGATGGATGGAACGACACAAATGACCGAGGTCAATGGCCCTGGTGACCCCATTGATGAAGAAACGGCAAACGAATTACGGCAGATTTTAAGACATACGGTTGAAAACAGCAATGTCAGTGTTTTGTCTGGCAGTTTGTTGCCCGGTATTTCATCTCGTATCTATGCGGAGCTTTTGAGTGTGATTAAGGGGGCAAAGGGAATATCTGTTCTGGATGCCTCCGGCGATCAGCTGATTCATGCCATTGCGACACAGGCGGTTGATTTATTTAAACCAAATCGAGACGAGTTGAGAGCCTTAACAGGATTGCCTTGTCAAACCCACGATGAGGCCCTAGATGCGGCCTTAGCGATTTGTCGGGCAGACCAGGCAAAATTGGTCTTATGTTCTTTGGGTGCAGATGGTGCTATTTTGACAAATGGTCGTCAGCATTATAAGGCAAAGGCGCCATCTACGACTGACATTTATAATTTGATGGGGGCTGGTGATGTGATGACGGCGGTTTTGGCCATGTTTGCAGCACAATGCCCTTTAGATACACCGATTTATGACTTTGTGCATGCCGTGCCTTTGGGGCTTTTAATGCGAGAAGCGATGGCTACTGCCCAAGCGTTGGTGCATCGCTCAGAAAACGAGCCGCCTAGTTTGGCCGAAATCAAAGCCTACATGAGAGATGTGGTGGTAAAAGAGGTTATTCGATCCTAGCCGCTGTCGGATAATTAGCAAAAAAAAAACACGCACCCTGAGGTGCGTGTTTTACTTTAATTTTGATCTTATGATTGAACATTGAAAGCTTTGCGACCGAGATAAATTGCCCGATCCCCGAGTTCTTCTTCGATGCGAAGCAATTGATTGTATTTAGCCACACGATCTGTACGAGAAGGGGCACCGGTTTTGATTTGACCAGCATTGGTTGCAACCACAATGTCCGCAATCGTCACATCTTCTGTTTCGCCAGAACGGTGCGACACAATAGCAGTATAGCCAGCTTTGGCGGCCATTGACATGGCTTCTAGTGTTTCCGTTAAGGTCCCGATTTGGTTGACTTTGATTAAGATACTGTTGGCTACACCCAACTCAATACCTTTAGCCAAACGTTTGCTATTGGTGACAAAGAGATCGTCGCCGACGAGCTGCACTTTATGGCCAATGCGTTCGGTGAGTTTTTTCCAGCCGTCCCAATCTTCTTCAGCCAAACCATCTTCGATTGAAATGATCGGATATTTTTCAACCATATTTGCCCAGAAATCAATGACTTCGTCTCTTGTCATGAAACGGTCTGACTTCCAGAAATAGTAGTCGCCTTCACGTCCACGTGCTTTGGCTTCCTCATAAAGCTCTGTCATAGCTGGATCCATGGCGATCATGAAATCTTCACCTGGTTTAAAACCGGCGGTTTCAATGGCTTTTACCAAATATTCAAGTGCTTGTTCATCGCTGGAGAAGTTTGGCGCAAAGCCACCTTCATCGCCAACAGAAGTCGCATAGCCATCCGCTTTAAGGACACTCTTTAAGGTGTGGAAAACGTCTGCACACCACTGCAAAGCTTGACGGAAACTTTCTGCACCAACAGGCATGATCATGAATTCTTGAAGGTTCACACTGTTGTCGGCGTGTTTGCCGCCGTTGATCACATTCATCATGGGAACGGGAAGTGTTCTGGCCCCAATACCGCCAATATAGCTGTATAAATTCAATCCCAAAACCTGGGCAGCTGCTTTGGCGCAAGCTAAGGAGACCCCTAAAATGGCGTTTGCGCCCAGTTTTGCTTTGTTTTCCGTACCATCTAAATCTAGCATGGTTTGGTCGATTGCATATTGATTGGTAATGTCCATGCCGATCAGTGCGGGAGCAATGATTTCATTGACATTTGCAACCGCTTTTAGGACGCCTTTTCCACTGTAGCGCTTTTTATCGCCATCTCTTAGTTCGACGGCTTCAAAGGCACCTGTGGAAGCTCCGGAAGGAACGCCGGCACGACCCAAGATACCACAGCTGGTGATCACATCTACTTCGACAGTTGGATTGCCACGAGAATCCATAATTTCACGTGCGTGGATGTCTTCAATGTAAGAATTGAACATATATTAGCCTCCTAGTTTGCAAGATCTGTTTTTTACAGATCTGGCGAAGTAACCATTTGACGTTATTATAACAATTTCGCCGCCATGTGGTTGTATTTTTGCCGATTGGGCGATGCAGATTGAGTGGATGCCGTAGAATCGATAAAATGACAATAAGCTTTTAGATGATGAGGCAGGTTCATGAAAATGCAATCGCTGGTTTTGGTTTTTGATATTGGTACCCAAAGTGCAAGAGGCATGATCATCTCCGCATCAGGTGAAATTTGTGCCAAACAAAAGCGGACTTATGATCAACCTTACATTTCGCCAGCTGCCGGAATTGCCGAGCAAACGCCAGATTTTTATTATGAACAGATTTGTCTGATCAGTCAGCAACTCAAGAAAGATCATCCCCAGCTTTTTGAACGGGTTCAAGGCATCGGCGTGACGACCATCCGCGATACGATTGTTTGTGTGGATGCACATGGAAAGCCGTTAACGCCTGCCATCTTATGGCTTGACAAACGCTTGGCAACGGGGCGGCCAAACGTGCCTTGGACGCATCAGCTTTTATTAAAAACGATTGGTATGGACACAACCTTTCAAATGCAATATCAAAAATCTCATTGCAATTGGATTAGAGAAAATCAGCCGGAAATCTGGGCAAAAACAAAATATTGCCTGCTTCTAAGCGGTTATTTGAATTTTAAACTGACAGGCCAGATGAAAGATGCAGTGGCAAGTGTGGTTGGTCATGTGCCCTTCGATTACCGTCGACGCAAGTGGTTGGATTCTCGTGCCTTAATTTATCCCGTGTTTCCCATTGAGATAGATAAACAATGTCCGGTGGTGGAAAGCGGAGAAATACTCGGTCGAATTACGCCGGCAGCAGCGGAACAAACTGGTTTGCAGGTTGGATTGCCCTTGGTTGCGACGGGTTCAGATAAAGCTTGTGAGATCTTGGGATTGGGCTGCAAAGATGAGACTCGTGCTGCGGTTGGTTTTGGGACGCAGGCGACCTTATCTTATGTCTCCAAAAAATATGTTGAAGTGAAGCGCTTCATTCCACCGTTTTCATCCATTATACCCGGATACTATAACCCTGAATTTGAGGTCTATCGTGGCTATTGGTTGATTTCTTGGTTTAAACGGGAATTTGCGGCCAAGGAAGTCGCGATTGCAGAAGCGCGTGGGGTGAATCCAGAAGTTGTGCTCAATGAATGTTTGGCAAGCATTCCCCCTGGTTGCGATGGTCTTTACTTTCAGCCTTACTTTACACCGAATGTGACCATGCCGACAGCACGTGGTGCGATTATTGGTTTTTCGGATGTGCATACACGACATCATATCTATCGAGCAATTGTTGAAGGCATTAATTTTGCTTTGATGGATGGCCTCAAAGCGATTGAACGTAAGCTTAAGAAGAAGTTTACTTGTGTGGCTTTGGGTGGCGGTGGTTCGCAAAGTGATGAGATTTGCCAAATTACGGCTGATATGTACGGCATTCCAACTGTCAAGACGGCTTCTTATGAGGTGGCAGGTCTAGGCTGTGCGATTGCGACCTTTGTCGGCTTAGGGGAATTTCCCTCATATGCAGCTGCAATAGATGCAATGGTCAAAGACATCCAAACCTTTGAGCCAGATTTATCGAGGAGCAGGCAATACGAGGAAATGTATCATGGAATTTATAAGCGGATCTATGGTTGTTTAAAACCACTCTACAAAAAAATGCATTTTTAGTTTTAGGGTTCATCCGTATCTGATTGCTTGAGGCGCGGCGGAAAGTCTTGACAAGGCCACATAGAATCGTTAAAATTCCCGTTGTATCTGAACTTGGGTGGTTAGCTCAGCTGGTTAGAGTACTTGCTTGACATGCAAGGGGTCGTTGGTTCGAGTCCAATACTACCCACCAAAAAGGACCCGCAAAAGCGGGTCCTTTTTTAAAACAGAGATTGTCTGAATACAGATTATGATAACTTGTCGTTATTTTGTTTAGAAAGGTGTTTTATGATGAAATTTACATTAGAAAATCAATATGATGTACGTGTTTATCCTGTCTTTACGTCAAACCCGAGTAATGGGATTCCGTTACTGGAAACGCTTAAAGCGAGAGATCTCTTTAGTGGTAAAAATGGAGAGATCTTTTATCAGATGGGAGAAGCAGATAAACCGACCATCGTGCTCATTGGTTTGGGTGCAGCTAAAGATGTTTGCGCAAATTGTTTGCGTAAAGCTTATTTTAAAGTGGGGCAGCAATTACGTACTCACCGTGAGCAAAAGGCCACCATTGTGTTGCCAGAAGGTTTGCAGTTGAGCGAAAAAGAAGTGATTCAATCGATTTGCGAGGGATTACTTCACAGCACTTACCAGTTTGACCATCATAAATCAGATGTTAAGCCAGCTGTATCCTTGACGATTGCTTTTGACGGTGTTGTTGATCAAGCGGCGGCTAAAGCGGGCATTGATTTGGCGCAAACCCTCATGGAAGGTGTTTTTATTACACGGGATTTGGTCAATGAACCGGCCAATGTGATTTATCCAGAAACACTTGCACAGCGTGCAGAAGCAATTTTATCTCCGCTGGGCGTTGAGGTTCAGATTCACGACCGTGAATCGATTGAACAGATTGGGATGAAGGCTTTTTTAACGGTCGCCCGAGGATCTGCAAAGGCGCCTAAACTCATTGTCATGAATTATAATGGCAATCCAGATTCGTCTGAACGCACTGCTTTGGTGGGTAAAGGTTTGACCTATGATTCGGGTGGATATTCGATTAAGCCCACCACTTCAATGGATACCATGTTCTGCGATATGGGTGGTGCGGGGACTGTAATCGGTACGATGGCAGTGCTGGCCAAGTTAAAGCCCCGTGTCAATGTTACAGCGGTTGTCGCTGCGTGTGAAAACATGATTTCGGGTGATGCTTATCGCCCCGGTGATATTATTGAAACCATGGCTGGCAAGAGTGTCCATATTGTGAATACGGATGCTGAGGGTCGCCTCACTTTAGCGGACGCAGTCTATTTTGCGACGGCAAAGGACCACCTTAACTGTGATCGTGTGATTGATTTGGCAACGTTGACTGGTGCCTGTTTGGTCGCCTTAGGCGAGTTTTATACGGGTGTCCTAACGAATGATGAGGCATTTGAGGCTGACTTTGAAAAAGCGGCAAAACGTGCAGGTGAACGTGTCTGGCGATTGCCAAACGATCCTGATTTTGCAGACTTCAATAAGGCTGAAATGGCTGATTTGAAGAATACAGGCGGCCGTTTTGGCGGTACGATTACAGCAGGACAATTTGTTGGTGCTTTTGTGGCTGATGAAAAACCATGGATTCATCTCGATATTGCTGGAACTGCTTATATTGAGAAAGCCTATGGCTATTTAAATAAGGGCGCAACGGGTGTCCATGTTCAGGCATTGACCTATCTACTTTGTGGTGATGAAATTTAATGATTTAGGGTAGCCTCATGTTTAGGCTACCCTAACTTTTTGAGGGCGATTTATGAAAATCTTGGTAACGGGTGGCGCAGGTTTTATTGGTGTAAATTTTGTTCATTACCTTGTTCAGACCTATCCTCAAGATGAGATTTATAATCTGGATGCATTGACCTATGCAGGTAATTTGGAGAGCTTGGAACCTATTGCACATCTGCCAAATCATCATTTTGTCCGGCTGGATATTACCGATCGGGAGTCGGTTTTTCAGCTGTTTGAAAAGCATGAATTCGATGTGGTCGTTCATTTTGCGGCAGAGAGCCATGTGGACCGTTCCATTCAGCAACCGGATTTGTTTATTCAAACCAACGTTTTGGGGACACAAGTCCTCATGGATGCTGCAAAAACATATGGGGTTAAGCGCTTTCATCAAGTTTCTACGGACGAAGTTTATGGTGATTTGCCACTCGATCAACCCGATCTGTATTTTACTGAATTGACGCCACTTTCCCCTTCTAGCCCCTATTCTGCATCTAAAGCTTCAGCAGATTTATTGGTGATGGCTTATGCAAGAACGTATGATTTGCCGGTCACGCTATCTCGATGCTCAAATAATTATGGGCCTTATCAGTTCCCAGAAAAATTAATTCCACTGACCATTAGCCGTGCTTTAAAAGGGCAGCCCATACCAGTATATGGCAATGGCTTAAATGTGCGGGATTGGCTGCATGTTTTAGATCATTGTAAAGCGATTGATCTGATTATTCGCAAAGGAAAAAATGGAGAGGTCTACAATATTGGTGGGCACAATGAACGCAATAATTTGCAGGTTGTCAAAACGATTTTGCAAGCTTTAGGAAAACCAGAGTCGCTCATTCAATTTGTCAAAGATCGTCCAGGACATGATTTAAGATATGCGATTGATCCTCAGAAATTAGAGCAAGATTTGGGCTGGTCCCATGAATACGCCTTTGAGGAAGGTATCGCTCAGACGGTAGAATGGTATCTCAATCATCAGACCTGGTGGCAGCATATACTGGACGGTACATATCGAACGATTCATTTGTGATCAAAAACTTGCATCATTTCATTAAACTTGCAATATAACGATATTGGTATATACCAGCCGCCTAAAAACATCGCTCTTTCGTTTCATATTTTGTTTACTTTGCCTAAGCATAGGGTTATAGTTGAATTAATTGATTGAATTCAAAGGAGACTACTATGGTAGATAAACAATTGGCACTGGATAAGCATCGTGCGTGGCAGGGTAAGATTGAAGTTGTTGCTAAAGCGCCTGTGGGCACACCAGAAGATTTGGCCATTGCCTATACGCCTGGCGTTGCTGAGCCGTGTTTGGAAATTCAAAAAAATGTAGATGATTCATATGTCTATACGAGACGCGCTAATTTATGCGCGGTGATTACCAATGGTACAGCTGTTTTAGGTTTGGGCGATATCGGTCCCGAGGCTGGGATGCCCGTTATGGAAGGTAAGTGTGCCCTGTTTAAGGCCTTTGGAGATGTTGATGCTTTCCCCATTTGTATTCGCAGTAAAGATGTGGATGAAATTGTCAAGACCGTTGAGATGATCGCAGGTTCTTTTGGCGGTATTAATTTGGAAGATATTAAAGCGCCAGAATGTTTTGAAATCGAAAGACGGTTGAAGGAAAGTTTAGATATCCCTGTTTTTCACGATGATCAACATGGAACGGCAGTGATCACCTTGGCAGGGCTTATTAATGCCTTAAGAGTTGTAAAAAAAGATATTCATGATATTCATGTCGTTGTCAGTGGTGCTGGCGCTGCTGCCATGGCGATTACCAAATTATTAATTGCCTGCGGCTTGGATCCACGGCGTGTTATTTTGTGTGACCGCCAAGGCGCTTTATATGAGGGGCGTGAAAATATGAACCCATATAAAGCGGAAATTGCACAAATCACCAATGCGGATCATCGCTCAGGTACATTGGCTGATGTGATTGAAGGCGCAGATGTGTTTATTGGTGTTTCTGCACCAGGTGTTTTAACAAAAGAAATGGTGCAGAAGATGAATCGGGATGCCATCGTTTTTGCCTGTGCGAATCCGGTTCCAGAAATTATGCCTGACGAAGCAAAAGCGGCAGGTGCAGCTGTTGTTGCGACGGGGCGTTCTGATTTCCCCAATCAAATCAATAATGTGCTTGTTTTCCCGGGCGTTTTTAGAGGTGCGTTTGATGTGCATGCTTTTGATATTAACGATGCCATGAAAATTGCAGCTGCCTATGCGATTGCGCATCTGATTCCAGATGAAGAGCTCAACGATGAATATATCATTCCAGCTGCTTTTGATCCGCGGGTAAAAGACGCGGTTTCGAAGGCGGTTGCAGATGCTGCCCGAGAAACAGGTGTGGCGAGATTGACCCATATTAAGCAATAAACAGATTGCCTGTCTGTAAACCACCTCATCTGGGGTGGTTTTTTATTGCAACAAACGAGAATGATCATTTATGATGTAAACATAACGACAGAGTAGATACGTTGCGTTAAGTGTTGAGTTGATGGGAAGTTGCACTCAAACGAAAAACTCAGGGGAGTTTGCGGTAACGTATTGCATCCGCTGTCACATACAGAAAAAAATAAACGTTATTTCTGTTTGTGAAGCTAGAGAAATGGAGGTAACGTTTAATGAGTCGTTTAAATCAGCCGAGATTGTCGGTATCTGTCATCACCTTTTGTGCGCTTATGGTGGCACTCAATATTATTTTCGGAAGATTTTTGTCCGTCTTATATTTGCCACACGCCCGGTTTAGTCTGGCCATTTTGCCGATTTTGTTGACGGGCATATACCTTGGTCCTATTTTAGGATTTGTGGTCGGGGTTGTTGCTGACGTTGTTGGTATGTTGATTTCTGGGGTGGGATTATTTCATCCAGGCATTACATTCACAACAGGACTAAGAGGGGTGTTGCCAGGTTTGATTATGATCTTGTGGCATCATAAACGCCGCATTTGGACTTGGTTGACCATTGTATTTGCGGATTTGATTATTGCCAGTTTATTGTTGCAATCTTTGTGGTTTGTGCAACGAGCCGGTGCAACAAAAACGTATTGGGCTGTATTGCTAGGTCGTGTACCAAATAGTGTTGTTTTGGCAGTTGCCTATTTTATCTTGTTATGTATTTTGGTACCTGTTCTGGATAAAGTTTTAATGCCCATGTTGCATCGGCGAAACAAACCATCGACTACCCCGCCTGAGGCGGCAGTTTAACAATAGAAAGATCTTGCAATGCCTGAATTGCCGGAAGTGGAAACATTAAAAAATAGTTTAGCGCCTATTTTAGAACAGGCTAATATCCGTTCGTGTCAATTGATCCGAACGGATATCTTGTCTTACCAGGATGTGGATGGTTTAAAACCAATGTCGTTAGATCAGGCTTGTTGTCTGTTTAATAACCAACAGATTCTTTCGCTGTATCGCAGGGGTAAATATATCTTGATCGAATGCAAATCGGGATGGCTCGTCGCACATATGCGTATGACAGGGAAGCTGTTGATTTTTCCTGGTGCATTGACGCCGCAATCTTCCGATTTACCCAAGCATACGCATGTTCTTTTCCATTTGGAAAAAACAATTCATTCGCAAATCCACCGGTATACATTGGCATTCAATGATGTCCGTCGTTTTGGTTCTCTAATCTGGATTTCTGGTCGGCAGCCACCAGATACGATTTTGCCAGATTTAGGGATAGAGCCTTTGAGTGCCGATTTTAACGGGAATTATTTGTATCGCCAAAGTCGGCGCCATGCTCAACTAAAAGTTAAATCTCTTTTGCTGAATCAGACGGTGATTGCCGGTCTAGGTAATATCTATGCAGACGAAGTTCTCTTTGCCGGCCGGGTACATCCGCTGCGATTAAGCAAATCACTTCGTCAATGGGAATGTGATGACCTTGTGATCCAAATTAAACGGATCTTGCAAGCGGCGATAGATGCAGGCGGTACATCTTTTCGAGATTATATGGATGCCAATCAAAAACGAGGACGTTATCTTTTAAAACTGAATGTTTATGGCAGATCAGGTCAGGGCTGTAAACATTGTGGTCATGCATTAAAAAAAGTGACTGTCGGGGGACGATCAACGGTATATTGCCCACATTGCCAGCCGCGCAGACCAATGCCAAAAAGCGCATATCAGAAAAAGGGATAACATCATTGCGCAGAAAATGCGGTGAATGACAGCATAAGCGTTTATTTGTTGGAAAAAACGAGCGAAAAAGCCGCTAAACGCCCGGAAGGGGGAAAAGTACAGATAAAAAAGAGTTGACATAAGAAGAAGCAAGAGAGTAAGATAGTCAAGCGCCTTGCGAGACGAGGCGCTGGACCTTGAAAA
>JAEZVR010000064.1 GCA_023420715.1 Bacillota bacterium
CCTATTATCAGCGTGGCGCAAGACTTTTTTTGCTCCTCATTCCAGCTTTTTTGTTCATCATGCCGGCGAGTACCATCCAATCGGTATCTGCCCAAAGTGGTGCGTTTGCCGTTGTCACACCAGGGCAAGCAAATCCGTTGAGTTTAAATGCGGATTATGGTGTTGTGGATCATCAAAAATCGTCAGATGGTCGGCTAACGTTGGTGTCGGATCCAAATGTTCAGACCCCAACGGGGAGCCATACACCAGTTACAACCTTATCGGTTCCCCCAGAATTGGCTGCCTTTTTGGAGGCACAAAAAACACATCCAAATCGGACCGGCGAAAATGCAGATGCGGTTTATGAAGGGACCGCAGATCTTGATGTGGCGAATCGTTATGAGGCGCCGCCCATTCAAAAAGGTGTTGCAGGCGAAAATGGCACCTACACATCTTATGCCTTGTTGAATCAGCCCAAAGTTTTACATGGCTATGATGCGGTCAATCGCCATATTAATATTCAAGATAAAGAATTCTATGCTTGGCTGAGTGAGATCTTTGTCCATCCGAGTGAATTTCAAGGTTATACCGTGAGCATGAATGGTCAGGTGTATAAGGAAGCGGGTATGACAACAGATGAACGGTTTTTGTTGTCTCGGTTGTTGATGACCTGTTGTACGGCAGATCTGGTACCTACGGGTATTTTGGTTGAAACATCATTGGCTGCACAACTGCCAGTTGATAAATGGGTTCAGATCGAAGGTAAAATCGGGATGACAACCTTTAGGGATCAACCGACACCTGTTATTGAAGTGAGCGATCTTAAAGATGGCACCGTGCCAGAAGAATTATATGTCTACAGTTTGCCGCAGTACTAAGATGACGGGGTTTTAGTCTTCCCAATAACGAACTTGAGCGCTGATATCAAAATTTTTTTAGAAAATTTGAATTTTGGGGTTGACAGTTAGCCTAAACTTACTTATGATGAGTTTGTCAGTAAAAGCCAACTTGCTGACAGCCAAATTATATTGCTCAATTGCATGAGTAACCTCTCTTTTGCAAAAAGACAGCCCGCCCTGGCTGTCTTTTTGTTTAAGGTTAAAGCAACAGACAGGTGAGGAGCTGAAATTGATGCGTGCTATAATTTGGCTAAAACAGTGGATTTTCGATGTGGGAGATCGATTATGGAATTATTTGAACCAGCATCTATTGGACCGATTCAAGTTAAAAATCGTTTGGTGATGCCACCAATGTGTATGTACGCAGCAAAAAATGATGGGTTGGTTTTACCCTTCCATTTGCATCACTATGCCACTCGGGCAGTTGGCGGAACGGGCTTAATTATTGTTGAAGCGACAGGGGTTTCGCCAGAAGGCCGTATTTCCGATCGAGATTTGGGTTTATGGTGCGATGATCAAATGGCAGGTCATCGTCAATTGGTGGAAGCAGTACACGCCATGGGGGCAAAAATTGCCATTCAATTGGGTCATGCCGGCAGAAAGTGTGAAGTGGCAGGCATTGATCATTTGGCACCTTCAGCCATTGACTTTAATCCAACAAATTACCCCTGTCCAAAGGAATTGACGATTCAAGAGATTAAACAAATTGAAATCGCTTTTGTAGAAGCGGCCAAAAGAGCCTATGCCTGCGGTTATGACGGGGTGGAAATTCATGCTGCCCACGGTTATTTATTGCATTCTTTTTTGTCGCCATTAAGTAATCATCGTCTGGACGATTATGGTCAAACGTTGGAAAACCGCGTGCGTCTTGTTCGAGATATTTTGTCAGCTGTTCGAGATATCACCCCGCCAGATCGAGCTTTATGGCTTCGGGTTTCGGCGACAGATTATTTACCAGGGGGCATTGAGATTGATGAGATGTGCCGTGTGATTGATCACGTTAAATCACTCGTCGATGTGGTTCATGTCAGTTCTGGCGGCTTGTTAGATGCGCCGATAAAGCTTTATGCGGGTTATCAGGTGCATTTGGCCCAAACCATTAAAGAGACCTGTCATGTTCCGGTTATTGCTGTTGGATTAATCACAGAAGCTGGGCTGGCACAAAATATATTGGCGGATGAGCGCGCAGATTTTGTGGCATTGGGTCGGGTGTTATTGCGCGAGCCATATTGGCCTTTAGCAGTGGCGAAGATGCGGCATCATGAGACGCTCATTCCAATGTCTTATCGCAGAGGATTTTAAGTGGGTTTGCCTGTAGAAGACGGATCACATATCAGTCAGTGGAGCATTTAGATATGGGTTATTTAAAAAAGATTATTTCGCAAAACATCCCGATTTGGAATCAGTGTCTGGAGACGCCTTTTGTCCAAGCCTTAAAGGACGGCTCCTTAGATGCTGAACGGTTTAAAACCTATATTATTCAGGATAGTCTTTATCTGAGAGATTATGCCAAAGTATACGGCCAGGCGATTTATCAGGCAAAAACATTAAAAGAAATTCAAGTGTATCATGCCATGCTGAGCTTTGTGGCGGAGACAGAGTCGGATGTTCGGCTGATGTATTTAAAATCTTACGGCATGACAGACGATGATGTGGAAAAGTTCGACATGCTCCCGGCAAAC
>JAEZVR010000067.1 GCA_023420715.1 Bacillota bacterium
GTCCATAATTGACCGTAATTTTGCTGACCTGCGGTTTAAACGTCGATGCCGCAGGCTGAATATTGGCGGTCGCCCTTGCTTCCAAATAAGATTGGTCTGCAAAGGTCACACGAACCGTAACAGGCTGGCTGTAATGATTTTGATCCTTCGGCGCCGTATTAATCTGCGGTGTCACACTGTAGGTCACATCGCTGAGCTTAGCGGCTTCCACCACTAATTTTTTGTAGTCATTTTGGTTGAGCACCGCATTATACGGATAGGTTGCTGCCTGCCCCGTAATGCTCCTATTTTGATTCTTTTCTTTCCAGATATCTGCCTGATCTTTAACCACAAAGCCGACCTTAACCACATCGGTTGTTGAATCTGGATAGGTAATCAACACATTTTTTGTGGCGTTTTTGCTGCCGGCTTCCACACGATTCGTGGTATCCACCCCACCTTGAACCGTATAGGTAGCATCTGTCGGCATGCCTTCTGGCTTTTTAACGAGCGCCTCTGCATCTTTATCGTACTGTGCTTTAGCAACTGCTTTGCCTTTTTGATAGACCAATCGTGCACCTTCAATGGCAGTTGGGTTAAAGGTCTCGGCCGCTGTTTTAACAAGAACCGGCTGTGTTTTCCGAATGGTCGTCCCATCTGGGAAGGTAATCAAAATCGTTGCGGTTTGCTTATGGTGTTTTGGCGAATCCTTTTCTGGCGCTTTGGTAATATGCGTCATCACCGAAGCCATTTCAATCTTCGTATTATTTGGCAGAGCCGCTAAAGAATCGGCCGTCAACAAATTGGAAGCATCATTTGCCTGTGCCGATGTGTTCTTAATATACGTCGTCGTCAACTTCTGATCATAATCATAGGTTTGGGTCTGTGTATTCGGACCATTTGGCACACGTTCCAAATAACGGTCTTTATCCGACTTCACCTGTACGTTCAGGGGAATCAAATCTTCCGTTTTATCTGGATACTCAACCTTAATTTTATGTTTAGTTGGCGTACCATTCGTGCTGGTTGCCGTGGAAGGCACTGGCACAATGCTGTATTTGGTTTCAGACGGTACATCGGGTACACCCCGCACATTTGTGAGGTTGGTCAGCATCGACTTTGCCAAAATCGAATAATCTCTCACCGTCTGACCTTGTCGGAGTGTCAGCGTCCCATTGGGGGCCACACTGCTTTCCAGCTGCGGATTAAAGGTCGCAGCCGCATTGAGGACTTTAGCCAAGCCATTTACCGTTAAAGTCGAGCCATCGCTAAACCGAACTGTAATCGGTATGGTTTGCTCGTGGTGTGTTTTACCTTGTGTCAACGCCGTTGTTGGCTTCGTATTCACCGTCTGGGTGGCGGAATACGTGACGCCTTGAGGGAATTTGGCTTTTAAAGCGGCGCTTACAAAATCTTCCGCCGTCGTCGTAACTGTCGCATTGTATTTGTATTCCTGGGTTGCCCCCGTTAAATCCTGTTGTGGATTTTGCTTTTTCCACCAGCCTGCTTCCGAGTAGAACTTAATCGTACCGTTGACCTCGTCTTGTGAGCCATCTGGATAGGTAATGGTAATCGCGGTCACCTGATCGCCAGGTGTTTGACTTGCTGGCGCCACATCTGAAGGCGTTTTAAAGGCATAGGTATAGCTGTCCTTTGTTGCCGGTGGCTGTGCTGGGAAGTTCACCAAGGCCTTGGCATCTTCTGCACCCAAAGTGGTTCCCACCTTGCGTTCGATGGTGCCACCCGTTGGCGAAAAATCATCCGCGTCCGTTCTGGAGGTGTAAGGGATGCTCATAATGCGCCCACTGCGCGTCGGTAAAGTCAGTTCTTTTCTGAGTTCTAAATCCCGCGCGGTCCATTTGAGTTTATAGCGCACATTTTTGCCATTTTCCATGCGATTGATCGTGGCTGGTGCCACCTCATCCATATCCTTAAACGTCATGCGCATGCCCGGCAAACCACGCACAACCATAACGGGTTCCTTGGTGGTTGAACCGCCATTTTCTAAACTCCGCTCAATGGCATAGAAGCCACCGCTGTTTAATTCGCTCGGGTCTTTTGTCCACAAAGCTCTTAAAATAATGCCATTAAAATTAATCGTGCCATCGACATTGGTAATCCGATCACGGACGGTATTGATTTGCAAACCTTGTCTTTCTACCGTGACTTTATCGATATGCAAATCTTCACCTGGCTGAAGAATCATGCCGGTACGGCTTTCGATATCGCGCGAGACGTCGCTGTTGACCTGCACAACCTCATAGCCTTTAAACAGCCAGCCCTCTCGGCGCGGAATCTCTGGATCAATATGGATGACCGGGTTACCCAACACATCATAAGCGGTATTGGTTGTAAGCTGATTGCTTTTGGCTTGCTGTTTGACCGTCTGGTAATTTGGACGGCTAACGCCCTGACCACCAGCTAAATCGTAGCCCAGAAGCACATTTTGCAAATGAGCCTGTATACCAACGATGTTCATACCACCGAAGAAATATTGGTCGCGATCTCCATCCAACTGAACAGCATCGGTGGCAAAAAGCGGATAAATACCATAGAAACCGTAGGTGCCCGCGCCATCTTGTGCACGCTGTGGCGTCATAAACGGATCACCCTGTGCCAAGGCGGAGCGGGTGTCATCCACGTATTCTGCAGCGCGATAACCATTCACGATATTCCCACGGATATAGAGTGACGGATTGGTTAACGTAATCTTCCCTTTATGACCAGTCGTTGCCGTTTCAAAAGCACGACTGTCCAAATAGACTTTGCCGCCGTCTGGCAAACGTTCCGGCATGGCCTTCCAAGAAGCCGAGCCGGACATGGAGCCAGTGAAACCAAAATACCGGGTAAAGACTTCGACATCTTCCACACCCTGATTTTGATACAAGCCGACCTTCATGTTGTCGCTCGTCACCCACTCCGTGTTCAAATCCACATCGCCGCGGACATTCGAGAGCACCACCTCATAGACAGTACGCATCGGGTTCCAATAGGCATTGCCGCCGCTAGAGCCATCCGCATGCATATCCCAGTGGCGAATTTTTTGACTGATATTCTCATTTTTACGTCTATTGCGAATGGGACCATAGTCCTGATTGTATTCATCATTCACACTTGGCGTCCGCACCGTATCAAATACGGTAGCCAGAGGCCCCTTAAATTTAGCGGGCTTCGCATCCATCAAAGAAATGGTCACCGTCGAACCGGCCAAAGGGCCAAAGGAAACATAGCGCTCTGACCTGCTATTGGGCAATTGCAAGCCTTTGCGCATCACATCGTCAAAATACCATTGGAAGAACTCTTTATAGGTACCCCATCTACCGCCGCTGCCCCAATAGGGATCCCAGCCTTGTTTTTGCCCATACACATCGATGACATGGGGTTTATTGGTTAAATAACCTTCACTGCTGTATCTGGGTTCTGTACCACGCTCCCAGCGTTTGTCACCGGGGAATCCGCTCGTTTTGTACAAATCTGTTCCAAAGCGCGCAAAAGGCTGGGGTGCACCAAAGCTTTGGCCATTGATCTCAACACCCGCCAGAAATACAGAATAACCACCACGTCCAGTCGCCCAAGGGCGACCAGCATCAGAATAGGTTCTGTCGTGATAAACATTAATATTCACCCGGCTGTTGTAAGGACGGGTTACCGTATTCGAGGATTCAAACGCTTTTTGCCCCACTTTTTGAATTTTGGTCAAATCATTGGCATTGGCAAAACGGTATCCGCCATGCTCAGTCGCGCCATTTTTCCAGTCATCCGGGGCTTCTGCCGTCGTCTGCGTTTTAACCTGAATGGTTTTAACCTCTTCTGCCTCAACCGTCACCACAACGGATCCTGAGGCGGTCAGTTCATATTCATAAATCGTTCGAGAAAAGCTGCCATCCTGGAGCACCACCGAAACATCTCGCACTTTTTGCGCACTGCCACCTCTGCTCACCGTCACCTTTGGCCGATGGTCACGGGGCGTGGACACTCTAAAGCGCGCCGTCATCCGGCTATTGATAATCTCAGCGGACTTGGGCCCATCTATGGCAATGTCTTTACCCTCATGACCCGCTTTAATAGCATAATCAATGCGTGCAATCCTGGTCTTATCGTAGACTTGCATGAAGATTTTGGTCGATTCCGAAACCGGATAAAAAACACGCAAATCCTCATCTTTGACATTTTTAAGTTTCAGATACAAGCGATCCTTATTGCGATCATCCGGCGCCGCTGGGTCTGGCTCGCGCTTAATCCGTTCAATATCAAAGGTTTGATTATTTTCTTCTGCGCGGAGACCAAAGATTTCATAGTTGACACCGCGATACAACATGCCTTTGCCTTTGAGTCGATCTGCCGACACCTCGTTGTTCTGAACCATGTCTACCGGCATCGCATATGAGTTGGTGACCAACTGGCCTTTATCATCTCTTATGGAAACCGTAAAACTGGCGCCATTTTGATAATCTGCTGCCTGCAACTTCATCGTTGGCGGCAAAAGCCCGATCATCATGACAAGTGTCAGCATGATTGCCAAAAATTGATGGGTTACCCTTCGTTTCATACGAACCTCTTCCTGATCAATCTATTCCGATGATTCCGATATATTGGAGGGGTTAAAGCGCGTATTACAGACACACCAAAACCGCCTATTTCTAGGTATGGTAGTCTATATTCTATACACGAAAAAAAAAAAAAAATAACACTTATCAATAACTCATGTAGGAGTTTTTATTTTGGTAACATTTGAATCAAAATTTAGACATTTATTCCTTACGATTAGATAACAATTTATTTACAAATCACCGCCAACAGTTTCTGCCGCTTCTCCATAAAAAAATGACCCGGCCATTGACCGGGTCATTTAAAAGATACCATACCGTCAAGCTTTGCGTTTAAGGGTTTCTTCAATCGACTGAACCAACGCCTCTGCAGTCAGACCATAGACCTCTTGAAGGTAGTCTTGAGGACCAACCTGACCAAATTCGTCTTGGACACCATGCTTTTTCAGCGGCACGGGACAGTTTTCGACCACAACAGCAGAAACAGCATCGCCCAATCCGCCGATCACATTGTGGTTTTCTGCGGTAACAATGGCACCTGTTTCTTTTGCACAGCGAATCACCAGGTCCGCATCAATAGGTTTAACGGTAAACATGTCGACCACACGAACAGAGACACCTTTATCTGCCATCAACTGTGCCGCCTTCAAGGCCTCGCCAACCATTAAGCCTGATGCAATAACCGTAATATCCTGACCTTCTTTTACAATATTGCCCTTACCCACTTCGAAAGTAGAGCCCGGCTCGTAGATTTTGCAGAAATTTTTACGGGTACTGCGAATATAGGTTAAACCTTCGCGATCCTTAACCGCTTTTAAAACTTCCGCGAGTTCAACGCCATCTGCGATATCGATGACCGTAGAATGAGGTACGGCTCTCATTAAGGCCATATCTTCAAACGGCATATGGGTTCCGCCGTTAAAAGCAGCTGTTACACCGGCATCCGAACCATAAATGCGCACGCTGTTTTTTGCATAAGCAATGGACAGGAAAACTTGATCATAACAACGGCGAGAAGCAAAGGGGCCAAAGGTATGCGCAAAAGGCTTTTTACCCATCGCAGACAAACCTGCCGCCACACCCATCATATTGGCTTCGGCAATACCGCAGTTAATGCCGCGTTCTGGATTTGCTTTCCAGAATTTATAGGTACCAGACGAATTCATTAAGTCGGCATCCAGATAAACCACATTGGGGTCTGCCGCCGCCAATTCGGTTAATACCTCACCAAAAATATCCTTATGTGCCTTGGCTTCTTTTGAGCCATCATAAATTACCTTAAACATTTGCCAGCTCCTTCTTGATGCTCTCCAATTGAGTGGTTAACTCAGCTAAAGCCTTTTCGACGAAGGCATCATCTACTGTAATATGGTGATTCAACAGCATATCCTCGAGATCTTTAACGCCCTTACCTTTAACGGTTTTCAAGACAATACAGCTGGGTACACCCTTCACATTCTGGCAGGTTTCAATCGCCTGACAAATGGCTTCAATATCGTGACCATCTACCGTCAGTGCGTGCCAGCCAAAGGAAGCTGCTTTCTTCTCGATATCGCCCAAATCCATAACGTCCTTGGTATAACCATCCAATTGTTTGCCATTGTCATCAATAAAGGCAATCAAATTGTCCAGCTTGTGCTGATGTGCAAAGAGGAAGCTCTCCCAGACCTGACCCTCATCACATTCACCATCACCGACAAAGAGATAAGTTCTGCTTGTTTTACCGTCCATCTTTTGAGCAAGTGCCATCCCAACAGCAGCAGACGTACCCTGACCCAATGAACCCGTTGTCATATCAATACCCGTTGTCAAATTGCGGTCGCAATGACTGGGCAATTTTGTACCAGGTTGATTTAAGGTCTGTAACTGTTCCATGGGGAAGAAGCCTTTTAAGGCCAGCGTCGCATAAATGGCCGGGCCGGCATGACCTTTTGAGCACACCATAATGTCGCGATCTGCCCACTTCGGATCTTCGGCTTTGTAATTCATCACCCGATCATAAAGCACAGCAAGCACATCTACAATTGAAAGTGCACCGCCCAAATGACCAAAACCGCGCTTACCGATTTCTTTGACAGTTTCAATGCGGATTTGCGTTGCAAATGCTTGCAACGAAAGAACATCTTTCCGATTCATCGTTTATTTTCCTCCTTGGCAAACGCCTTTTCCATTGCTTCAATTAAAGGCAAGGTTTGACCAGTCATAAATTGTACCATGGCACCGCCTGCTGTACACACATAGCTGATCTTTTTTAAATCGATAAATTGAGCGGCAGAGGAAACGGTATCACCGCCGCCAATCACGGAAAAACCATCTGAATCTGCAATGGCTTCCCAGCAAGCTTTTGTGCCGGCTTTAAAAAGATCTTCTTCGTAAACACCTGCCGGACCATTGGCAAACAGTGTTTTGGCCTGCAAAATAATTTCTCGGTAAGCGGCCTGCGTTTTTGCACCAATGTCCAAAAAAGCAGCATCATCTTTGGGTAAGTCCGCAACATCCAATTCTTTGCGCACGCCATCTTCTGCATAAGCCAAATCCTGCGGCATCTCAATACGATCGCCATATTGTTCTAAATACTTTTTGGCATCGGGTATGAAATCAAAGAATTTTTTGCTATTCAGCCAATCTTCGTACTGCTTCCCCACCTTTTTACCAGAAGCCAACAGGAAAATTGCACCGGTAACGCCGGTGGTTAAAATGCGGTCAGCCGTACCATTCTGCAAAACCTGCTCCATCATCCCAAAGGCATCCGAAATTTTAGCACCACCCAGGACAAAAACAGATGGATGTGCTGGAGATTCCAAAACCTGTGTCAAGGTTTTATATTCCGTAAAGAGCAAATCGCCAGCCGCAGTGGGCAAGATTTCCTGGAAAGACACCATAGAAGGACAAGCCCGATGTGCCGCTGAAAAAGCGTCGTTCACATAGGCATCAAACAAAGGTGCTAAACGGCGCACCAGCCAGCAGGTGGTCATCTCTTCCGGCGTCAGTTTAACCACGGTTTCAAAGTGAGAAATTTCTTCCGTCAAATACCGTAAATTGCCTAAGATAACGGCTTCTCCGGGTTGTAAAGCTTCAACCGCTTGAACCGCACTCGGACCACAAACATCGTCGATGTAGGCAATCGGACGGCCCACTAAGCGGCCCAAAATCTCGGCATGTTCTTCCAAAGAAATTAAGTTTTGGTAGTCGAGGGTATCACCCTGGTGCGCAATAATGGCCACCTTGGCACCACTGTCCAATAGATACTGGACAGTGGGTACACTTTTCTTAAGGCGGTTTTCATTAACGATTTTTTTAGTCTTTGGATCGATGGGTGAGTTAATGTCCAATCGCAAGAGGACGCGCTTGCCCTCATACGATACATCGCGCATCGAACGCATGTTTATTTTTTCCATAAACCCAACCCCAAGTATTTGTTGGTTTCTGCCGTACCAGCTTCACGTGTTTCCTGCATATGGCAAGCAGCACGAATCGCATCAATACTTTCTGGAATCGTAACGGATTCTTGTGGAATATGAATGCCGTACATAATATCATTGCCGGATTCTACAATGCTGTTTTCCCAGAGGCCAACCTCATACAGATCGCCACGTTCATGACCCAGATCACGGCCATATTTAAAGAATGAAGCATTGCCCAGGAAACCATCTTCCAGACGCACCACACGAATACGATCGTGTGCTCTAAAGGCTTCGAGTGCCATCTCTTTTGTGATTTTTTGCTTACCTGTGGCCAATACCGTAATAAAGTGACCATGTGTTACCGGTGTATGTACCAAAATACCCGTGGCATCCACATGAGGCATAATGGTCATCAAATCCACGGCCTGATGGGTAGGTGCCTGTTCTAATTGCAGGGCATTGGTTAAACCGCGGTGATAATCACCAGGGTCTGCCACACGGCGTACAATCGTAATGGCGACACGTTCAATCCCATACTTACGATCTAAGCAATCTACTGTACGGATCAAGCCTGTCGTATTGCAGGATGTCAACTTGAGGTAGCTCTGATCCAAGCCTTTTTCGTAGTTGGCATAACCATGGAAGAAAACATCTGCCACAGAATTTTTTTCGCCGCCTTGGAAAATCGCTTTGACGCCAAGTCGTTGATAAATTTCTTTATTTTTTGCACCGATTCCCCCTGGAGAAGAATCAAGCATAATATCGACCTTGCCGCATAAATCTTCGAAAGAGCCCGCTGTTGGAATGCCCAATTCATCAAATTTACTTTGATCTGCACCGTCCACCAAATACAGGTCGTACGGCATGCCCTTTTCTTTAAGTGCACGGATCGCAAGGGTTGGCGCTAAATCAGCCACACCGACCAGTTCCATATCTTTTTGTTTAGCCACACCGTCAGCTAAACGTTGTCCAATTGTGCCATAGCCAGCGACGCCAACTTTAATCATAATCATTACCTCCTTAGTGATACGATCTCTAAATATTTATCCTGTTTTTATGCAGCATAAAAAACTGGCAGAAATCGCTCCAATTGCACATAATTATACACGAACAACCTAAAAAAAGTGATTCTTTTGTGCGGTTTATCTATAAAATTGCCCAAAAAACACGAATCAACAAACTGACCTCAGCATCACATGAATCAGAGCAAGGAGATTCAAATGACTTTATCCGACTTATATCAATACATCGATCACACCAACCTGTCGCCAACCGCCACGGTCGACGACATCAATCAATTGCATCAAGAGGCCCTACAGTGTGGCTGTCCAGCGATTTGCATTCCGCCTGCATACGTTGCCCATGCCCATTGGCTTAATATTCAGGCAACGTCTAAACACCAGCTCATTGCCGATGTGCCCTTGTCAGACAACGTCTTGTCTCGGCTGCCTGCCATCTGCACCGTCATCGGGTTCCCGCTCGGATACGACACCACAGAAACCAAAGTTTCTGCCGCCAAAAGTGCCATTGCGGATGGCGCAACCGAAATCGATGTGGTGATCAACCTCGGCGCGGTCAAAAGCGGCAATTGGACAGCCATTCAAGATGAACTCGACCTATTGCGCAAAATAACAGCGGATCACATCCTAAAAGTGATCATCGAAACCTGCTATTTGGATACCGCAGAAATCATCAAACTCTGCCGCATTGTCAGCGAAATTGGCGCAGATTACATCAAAACGTCAACAGGTTTTGGTACTGCCGGCGCTCAGCTGGAACACATCTTATTATTTAAGGAGCATTGTGCACCCGAGGTCAAAATAAAAGCGGCTGGCGGTATCCGTACCGTAGAAGATATTCAGGCTTTTGTCCAGGCTGGCTGTGATCGCATTGGCTCAAGTTCCGGTCTGCTCGCCATCCGCAAGGCGATCCAAACAACAGCGTCTTTGGGAGGATGTTTATGATTCAATTCGGCACAGCTGGTCTGAGGGGACCGATCGCATCTGGCGAAAATGGCATGAATACAGATACCGTTGCTCTGGCCACTTTGGGAATTGCCACTTGGCTTGGTTGCCCCCACCCAAAAAATCAGGATACCGCAAGTGATGTCGAGTCAGCGCCAAAATTTGTCTTAGGCTATGATGCCCGCCATCAGTCGGATCGATTTGCCCGGCTAGCCGCGGCCTTGCTAGCGCATCACGGAATAGACGTCCACCTCTTTGACAATCTATGCCCCACACCGCAACTCGTCTTTGCCATTGAAGCAATTGGCGCACAAGGTGGGGGAATCATCACCGCTTCACATAATCCAAAAACAGATAATGGCTACAAGGTCTACAACGCCAACGGTATTCAAATCGGTTCGGACGAAGCCAAGATCATTGCTACGGCAATGGCGGATGCCCTGCAAAGTTTCACAGCAAGCGACAAAATGGCAAGCCAAGCGGTATTTCAAGGAAAAGATTGGGGCGTCATGTATCAGCACTATCTCAATCGAGGGCGCATCCATTTAATTGGCGAAAACCAATCAAACGCCTATTGCCAGTATGTCCATCAGCTGTGGACCTTGCCTGGAAATCCAAAGCAAATCCGCATTGTTTATACCCCTGTCCATGGGGTTGGCGGTGTGGTCTTGCCGAGCATTTTGTCCGAAGCTGGTTTTACACAAGTCATGCTGGAACCGCATCAAAGCAAACCAAACGGAGATTTTCCGACCGCACCTGTTCCCAATCCAGAACTCCCCAATGTCATGAGTTTGGCAATCAGCTACGCCAAACAAGAAGATGCCGACCTTGTTTTGGGCACAGATCCAGATGCTGATCGCGCGGTTGTCGCACTCAAAAAAACCGACGGAAACTATCAGCTACTAACCGGGAATGAATTGGGTGCGCTTTTGCTTCAATTACTCATTTGGCAAGCAAAAAAACAAAACAAAGACCTCCGTCGCTTTGCCATCATTAAATCGATTGTGACCGATGATTTTGGCGCCGCACTTGCCCGCCAAAACGGCATGGAAGTCCATACCACCCTAACAGGATTTAAAAATATCTGCGGCCTAATCCCTCAGATTCAAGAATCAGGAAAATCGGTTTTAATGGGATACGAAGAAAGCATTGGATACGCTTTTGGCGAGCGTCTAAAAGATAAAGATGGTCTTGCCGCCTGTCGTATTCTGGCAGGTGCCGCCGCAACCCTACAAGAAGAAAATCTGACCCTGTGGTCCATTTATGAAACGTTGCGCCAAAGCCTGGGCTATTACGTCTCTCAAACCTTGAACCGCCATCTTGAAGCAAACGAAATGGAACAAGTGATAACTGCCTTTAAATCGTCACCCATCGAAAGATTAAACGAAGCGCATTGTTGCTGTATTTATGATGTTGCAGTTGGCGAAAAACACAGCCGACGAGCCGATGGGCGTTGGGAGACCTCATCTTTTGATTTTCCAAACCAGAACCTGCTCATCTTTGAATATGAAGATGGATGCCGTCTAGCCTTAAGACCCTCGGGTACAGAACCAAAACTCAAATGTTATTGTCAAGCCCACGATATGGATGAACAAACCGCCATTTCCAAGCTCGATTGTCTTGTCAAAGCAGTTGAATCCAAACTTTTGCCTTGGCAAAAAAACACTTAGAACCAAACCTAGAAAACCTCCCATGCCTTGGATTGTTGTTTTCTGTGTCCAAGAAATGGGAGGCAGTTCACAAAGGGAGGCTTTTTATAACCTCAATTCAATTTAAGGCAGCAAATTCACAACCAACTCGTCCGGATCAATGGTTTTGGGGATCAACCCACCGGCTTGCAGCCATTCCATCGTGCGTTGCCATGCCGCTTTATCCTGAGATAAAAATGGAGACCCAGGCTTTGCCATCGCTGGCAGGAGCATATCCAAACTTTGTTTTTCAACCGATCGACTCAAAGGAAAAGCCTCTGCTTCCTGATTTTCTAACAAGACATCTAAAGCCTTTTCTGGGTCTTTCTGAACCGCTTCAAAACCTTTTTGACAAGCTTTCAAAAACCTTGTGTACAAGTCTTTTTTGTTCTTCAAATGATCTTCTCCTGTCACTAAGACCATTTCGCTGATGGCCGGTACACCATGGTCTGTCGGATGCAAAATATTGACGTCAAATCCTTTTTCCTTCAGCACAGGCACTTCATGATTGACCATACAACCTGCCACAACATCGACTTGACCCGTGGTGAGCGCCGTCAATAAGTCAAACCCGACATCTTGCATCGTATATTGCTGTATTTTTTCACCCGTACTTTTTGTCATGGTCTGCAACACCAGCTCATCCAGCGGTCGAGAAGCATGACCAACCGTTTTTCCTTCAAGATCATCCACCGTTTGAATATTTTTCTCTTTAAGGGACAACATCACACTGAGCGGATCTTGTGTCACACTACCAATCACCTGAATGGGCACATTTTCTTTAATTTTTGCCACCAAAACATCTGCTGGATAATACAATCCGATATCTGCTTTTCCTGCGGCCGGCATGGTTAAGGCATCATTTGGATTCGCCGGAAATTGAATCGCCAAGTCAATCCCTTCTGCTTTAAAAAAACCCTGATCTCTTGCGGTATACAAAAAACTATGAATGGCATTTGGATACCAATCCAAAACCACACGGACTGTTTCCAATTGCTCCGATGGTTTATCCATAGAGGCATGTTGAGACAAAGCCGCAGAAGCATCTGATCCTGCCGTTTGGGGCGCAGATCCACAGCTTGTCAAGGCGGGCAATAGACCCAAGCAAATGGCAAAGCTTAAAAGACTGCGTCTCTTCAAAAATCGTTTCATATATTCTCCTTTCAAAACCGATCATCGGTTAATCCCGACACTCATGATGGTCATGCAATATCTGACCATTTGTATCGATCACGCTTGGCGCACCATTACACATCGCCAACCTGCCAACGAATCGTCATTCTTTGCGCCAAAGTTAAGCCTTTGACACATAAGATCGCGACAATCGATAAAATGACGACTGGCGCAAAAACACCCGCACCATCGAGCTGAGTAATCATTCGCTTGCTAAAATAGCCCAACCCTTTATTCCCGCCGAGCCACTCAGCAATGGCAGCAGCAATGAGACTCCACGGCACAGCCATCTTTAAAGCAGCAAAGAAAAATGGAAGGGCATGTGGTATTTTGAGTTTCAATAAAACTTGCGTGGGTTTGGCATCTAAGGTTAAAAAATATTCAACCTGCTCTTTTTTGACAGAACAGAGACCCTCATGCAAATTAATCACAATCGGGAAAAATGTCATTAAAACCGTCACCAAAACCTTGCTCCATATGCCATATCCCAGCCATAAAACAAAGAGAGGCGCAATGGCTGTTGTGGGAATGGTTTGAGAGCCTACCACAATCGGATAAAAGGCCCGTTGAGCCCAAATAAACTCTCCCATGAGTACCGCTAAAAGGCTTCCAAAACCAATCGATATCGCCAATCCGATACCTGCCACCGCTGCAGTTGCCGGCAAATGCACCCCAAACAAGGCCGCTTTCCATGCCCAAATCGTCTTTAGAACACCAATCGGCGAAGGAAGGATATAAGGTTTTGCAATCCACATCGCCAAGAGCTGCCAAAAAATCAAACAAGCAAGCATCACCAAAGCCGGTAACCATTTAGATAAGCCCGTCACAGGTTGTTCTGCACGTGCAAACCGTTTTAGTTGACGTTGTTTTGCCCGCTGAATCGATCGAATTTGACTTGGACTTTTTGTCGAGGATCTATGCCAGCTCATTGCACACCTCCTAAAGACTGCTCCTGCAAAAAGCCATCTTTAAAACGATCCAGTTTTAATGCCGTTAAAATCTGATGCTTGATGGCTTGCGCCTGTGGCAAACCCAAAATATTCGCTTGTCTTGGAAAATCAAAAGGCACGTCAACCGTCATAAGCGACGTAATACAACCTGTCTGTTCATCTGGCACCATGACCAAAATGCGCTGACTTAAATAAATCGCTTCATCCACATCGTGCGTAACCAATAAAATCGTTTTGGGTTCTTCGTACCATTGAAGCATCAGCCAATTTTCGAGCTGTCGTTTGGTCAGTGCATCGAGCGCACTAAAAGGCTCATCTAATAAAAGGGTTTCGTGACCTGTAATTAAGGTACGGCAAAAAGAAACCCGCTGACGCATCCCCCCCGACAATTCCGAGGGACGGTGATCAGACCATTTGGCAAGCCCGACGTGTTCCAACAAAGCCATCGCTCTGGCCTGGCGTTCTTTCTGGCTGACACCAGCGAGTTCCAGCGGCAGAGCCACATTCTGCCAAATATTTCGCCAGGGCAACAAGATATCTTTTTGTGGCATAAATGCACACGACGAAGGATCGCCATATTGCATGTGTCGATCTCGATAATAAATTTCACCCGTTTGAATACGCTCTAAACCATTGAGTAAGCGAAATAAGGTGCTTTTGCCACAACCACTTGGTCCGATGATTGAAATAAAGGTATTCGGCTCAACATCAAAACTGACATGCTGAAACAACCAGCGATCGGTATAAGAAAAAGAAACATCTCGAAAAGAAATCTGTGGCTGTGTCATATGGGTCTTTCTGCTCATCTGTTCAGACTGGACAAGCCCACAAAGCACGTCATCAAAAAACGCGCTACCAACAAGGTAACGCGTTGCTCGTCAAATCCCTGCGCTGGCATGATCCAATCAGGTTCCACGGATTAAGATCGCTTTAGATCTCCTCTCAGCTCGCTTGCGCAAACACTCCGTCGACTCATTTGTATATTATTTTCTCAAAAATACTGTTTTATTCTAGCCCTTCCGAGGCCTTTTTTCAAGAACGCTTTAATGCTGTCCTTTGGGATCTTTTATCATAAAGCCCTGTACATCCTGAAACTTAACGATATACCACTGGTTACCATAACCTTTAACGGTTTCACCTTCGACGACACCCAATACTTGAACCTGTGCACCCTTAGGTACAACCGTGAGTTTTTGTGCACCACGCTTTGGCTCTGCACGCATCACATAACCCTCTGACGCCTGAATGGTCAACATCACTTCGGGGGGCAGGGTCATTTCTGTGGCAGGTTTTTCTGAAGCTTCAACAGAAGATGGCGTTGGCGCAGCCGTTATTTGAGTCGGCGGCGGTTGAGTGGCTTCGGAAAAAGTCGGAGCCGAAAAGCTCGCTAAAGATGGCGGCAGGGCAGATTGCCTTGTCGGAATAGACGTCGATGACGCATAGCCCGAAAACTGCTTACCTTCTGGAAGCGGCGGCTGATCCATTAGGTTTTTAATGACGTGGACAATGGCCAAAACAACGGCAAGGGCAACAATGGCTAATGCCAATGTCAGAATCAATCGCCCTGTATGAAATCTCGGCCTTGGGGCGTCATAATCTTCAAAATCATACTCAGGATCGTCGTCAATGACAGGTGGGCGATAATACTGCTGGCGTTGCATGCCTGGCGCTTGTCGGCGTTGTGGTGCAAAACCCGCCTGATCATCCCGCTCACGCTGAGGCCGCGATTGCCTGGACGGATCATCCGATGAATCTGTTAAATCCACATAATAACTCTTTTTTTGACCCTCAGGCGCATAAGCCGAACGATACGGTGTATGAGCGGGCGATTGATTTTGGGAAGCGACAACAGGTCGAATCAATTGCGCGCCACATTGCCTGCATTGCCCATTTGTTGTCGGATTGATACAACCGCAATTTGTGCAGGATACCTCTGTTCGTCGCAACGGATAACCACAATTGGTACAGAATTTTGCTGAATCTGCATTTGGGTGCTGACAGTTTGGGCAGTGCACAGAATCCTCCTGAAAATAAAAATAGATTGAAGTCATTTTATCACATCCCATTCGCTATAATAGAAATGTTATTGTGTCTCAACCTCAAACTTGGAGGTTATTATGCCCATCATAACCGTCTCCACCCAGAGCGGTAGTTATGGTCCAGAAATTGCCCAAAAATTGGCAGATCGTCTGGACTATCCGATCTATGATCGAAAAACCATTTTAAACCGATTTTTTAAATCAAACGTTTCCAGTCACGTCTTTCATTTGCTCGAAGAAAGCCCTCGGCAATATCTTGAAATTTTCCAAAATAACATCAGCTATAAAGAAGTCACCAAACAGGCTTTTCAACAACTGATACAAGAAACCCCCGATGCCATTTTTATGGGTTTTGGCGCACGGCATTTTCTAGCAGACGAACCCCAAAATCATTTTTTGCATCTGCGTATTACTGCTCATGAAGACATTCGCGTACAACGGATTCAACAGCGCTATGGTATTGACGAAGCAGGGGCAAGATCTTATGTCAATCATTGGGATAAAAAATTTCATCGATTTGTTTCCATGGTATTTAATCAGGATTCAAATCGTGCCGACCTCTATGACTGCGTACTCCATACAGATGTGCTATCCCCAGATGCGTGCATTGATGCGATTTGTGCCATGGTAAAAGATATCCAGACCAGAACCCAATTACAGCAAACCAAAACAGCAGACACATTTATCATGGACGATTTTCCGGAGCTCAAAAATGAATCCGAAATCCGCTTTGCCAAACTACTCGATCGATATCAAATTGACTGGCGATACGAACCGAAGTCATTTCCCGTTGAATGGGATGATCAAGGCAAGGTCATCACCGCTTTTAGACCCGATTTTTATCTGCCAAAATTCAACTTATATCTGGAATTGACCACCATGGATCAAAAATATGTTGCCAAGAAAAATCGCAAGGCACGTTTGGCGCAAAAACAATACGGGATTCATGTCAAAATCGTCTATCGTCGCGATTACCATTCCGTTTTTGCCCATCACGATTTAAGTGCCATTGAGGCGATCCATAAAGTTCAACATCCATCCGATCAAACCATCGAAAATCATGACTTTGTGGTGCATTTTGATACGGATATTCCCAAACCATCACAAATACAACTGGAGGAAACAAAAGATGCCAAAAACAGATCGATGGGGCAATAAAATTATTTTTTCTGAACAGGAGATTCAGAACAGGATTCAAGCACTTGGAAAAAGCATTACCGACTATTATCTGGATCGCCCGAATGAACTGGTTGTCATTGGCATGTTAAAAGGATCCCTCTATTTAATGACCGATTTATGCCGTGCCATTGATCTGCCTCTTTTATACGACTTCACCGCGATTGGCACCCGCACAAAAGATCCCGATAGCCCCATTCAGCTCACCCGTCATGTTGGCGTGGATTTACAGCATAAAGATGTGCTCATCGTCGAAGAAATTATCCGCACAGGGCTCACCACGCATCTGATGGTCAATCACATTGAACAGCTCATGCCAGCTTCTATAAATATCTGCACCTTACTTTATAATGCTGAGCAAACCCTCATTCCGCTGCCCATCCAATTTGTAGGGTTTAATATTGGCTACGAGCGGGTCTTGGGTTATGGGATTGATTACGATGATTACGGGCGTGACTTAAAAGATATTGTCGAGCTAGATGCCAGCACCGTTGTCCCGCGTAAAACAATCACCACCTAAGATCTTCTGCTTTAATTCACAAAAAAACGCCGCCTCCGTTCACATCCTATGATGTAGCGAAGCGGCGTTTTCATTTAAAACCAATCTAATCTTGGTCCGACGATCCGTATATTTTCTTAACAACTAGACGCTTGGTTAGCCAAATGCCCACACCCATTAAACACAAGACCATTGGAACAACCGGCAAATGATGTTCACCTGTTCTCGGCAAGGGTTGATTGCCTTTACTTGGCTGGCTCGGCACCGCCTCACTCGGCAAACTTGGAACAGATGGCAGGGTCGGCTCTGTCGGAACCTCCGGCTCGGTCGGCTTAGTGGGTTCGGTCGGTTTAGTCGGATCCGTCGGTTTTTCGGGCTCAGTCGGCTCTGTTGGTTTGATCGGTTCAGTCGGATCCGGTGGATTCGGCTTTGGTCCACCTGGCGTGACATTTTCGTTGGATGGTGTTTCCGGTATATCACCGCCCGGTGTTTTACCCTTCACAGTAGCCGTGTTGCTATACGATCCATTTTTCAGATCTTCTTCACGAATCGTATGGAAAACCGTATCGGGTTCAAAGATCTCTTGATCACCTGGTTGGAGATCTAGATATCGCTCCTCATTCAAACCAATCGGATCATCTTTCAGCTGCACATATCGCACCGGTAGATTTCCCGTATTTGTCACCACAAAGCGGTAATAGATGCGATCACCCACCTCATAGAAGCGGTTATCCGGATAGGGTTCACCAGCTGCATTCGTGACCTTTGCCGTTGTTTTTTCAACACTCACTGCCGGCGTCTGTGTCGGCGGTGTAATATTGGTCGATTCCTCCGGCGGTGTATCATTGCCATTCGGCGGCGTTGCCACCACGGTAACCGTATTCTTGACCTTGCCGTTGTTGATATCTTCTTGCGTGACCGGATAATACAGGTTTGGCGTATACGTCCAGCTTGCACCTGGATTCAGCTTTTGGTTCACAACCTTGTTTAACTGAATCAGCTGATCTTCAAACTTCAGCTTCTGTATCGTCTGGTTACCGGTATTCGTCACCGTGAACGAATAGTAA
>JAEZVR010000087.1 GCA_023420715.1 Bacillota bacterium
GATACCTTTAAGCTTGCGCTGAAAAAAGGCGAAGCGGCGTATGACGAAAGCTTGACCTACGGCGATGTACTGGATCTTGAAGTGAAGCGCATCAAGGCTTTGGCGAAAAAAGAAGATCAGCCCGAGCGTGGGAAAACAAAAGAAGAGCAGTGGGTGATCAAGGCTAGCGCTTCAGACGGAGCAGAAACCGAGCTGGCAAAAGGCAGCATCAAGGGCAAAGATGAGCTCAAGCTGAGCTTTGATACGAAGTCAAAGGCCCTCAAAGTCGGCAAAGGCAGTTTGGTCGTTAGCTTAGATGGCGAGGAGCTGCTCAGAAAAGCCTATACATTGGCACCCAAGGTCCTCAGCGTGACGATGAGCGGTGACGCACAGAAGGTTGAAGACCAGAGTCAGGCCTTACCTGAGAATCATACGGTGCAGTTTGTCTTAGAGGGTGCGCTCCAGGATGACGATGTGCGTGTGACGGGTCACATGCAATTTGCTGCGGCGAGCGCGGGGACACGAGAGATTTTGCTGAGTGATGTTCAGCTCGATGGTACGGCAAAGGATTTCTATCAACTCAGTGATGTCCCAAAGACTTACACCGTGAGCGGCGGTATCTTGCCCGTAGGCAAAAATCTCGACTTGACCCCGATGAAGGCCGATGAGCCGACCAAGCAATTCGCGTTTGGCGATGTGATCACGATCAAAGGCCATGTTAAAGACGTTGAAAAAGCGGCGGCGAGAACGCGTAACCGTCGCTCTGTCTCAACGCCTGTGGTGACGCTTTATCATGGAGATACCGCACTGACAGAAGATCAGCCGGTCCAAGGGGACGGCAGCTTCGAACTTCGCTACGACAGTAGCTCGAAGAAATTGGCTACAGGCAGTTCGACCTTGACCGTGCGTTATCGCGCGGCCAACGGTGTCACTGCAAATAAGGACGTAGATATCGTCCTGGAGAAAAAGCAGCTAAGACCTCAGCTTGCGGGTTCCATTGAGAAAGTCTACGACAAGACCGTGGAGATCAAGGATGCTGAGGGGCTTTCGATTCGCTTCGATGAAGAAGGCATTGTGGCCAGCGCTCAGTATCAGTTTGAAAGTGCGGATGCAGGTACGAATAAGACGGTCCGCGCGACACAGATTCAGTTGAATGAAGAAAGCGCAAAGTGGTACGAATTGATGCAGACTGAGGCGAGTGCAGCGGTCGGTACGATTCGAAAAGCCACATGGGCGACGAAAACTCATGAGCTTTTATTCGCGCCCGAAGATGAAATTCTCACCCAGGAAATCGATGGAGAACTCTTTGCGGCTGAACCTGAGATTAGCTTTGAAGTCAAAGAACAAAGCCATCATGGTATTTCTAAGGCTCAGGTGCGTTTTGGCGTCTTGGAGCTCTACCGAAATGCTGTGGATCAAGCGGCAGAAGATCAGCTAAAGATCCTTGCGCGCAATATGAAAAACTATGAGGATGCGGTGTTTATCGTCAAGGTCAATTACACGGCTAAAATCCCTGTGAACCTTGAGATCGTGCCTGCTGGAGATCTGACCTATGACCAGACTGCGAAGCAGCCCTTTGGCGAAATTCGCGCGACCTATCAAGATGCTTCTGGTGCGACGCAAAACTACACGGGTCCTCTGCAATACGCTTACTACGGGACCAGCTATGACGGTGTGACATATGAAGAAGAGACGCCAGCTCGAAATGCAGGACGCTACGCAATCAAAGTGACGATCCCGAGGCAAAGCGCATACAAGGGCACGGCTCAATTGGAATATTTCATCCATCCCAAACGCTTAGATCTGCGTGCAGATGGCAAGGAGATCAAAGTGGGAGACGAGCTGCCTGAACTGACCTATCAGGTTGAAGGTTTGCTCGGAGGAGATAAGCTCTTCAAAGCGCCGACTTTGGCCGTTGAGGGCAACAAGGACGAAGTGGGAATATATACCATCCGAATTTCTGATGCAAAAATCAGTGGCAACTATCAGCTCGTGTATACGAATGCGCGTCTGGAAGTGAAGGAAAAAGCGGAAGAAGTGCTTCCAGATACGGAAATTGATCCCGAGACGAATCTTAATGAAGAAGAAATAGTTGTTGAGCCCCTGCCTGATCTTCCTGAGCCAGTCGACCCCAATTCTGAAGAAGAGGAAGACGATCAGTCTGTAACGCCTGTAACGCCAGACGAAGATCTGAACAAGGAAGAGAAACCGCAGCCCGATGCCGCCGAAGAAGAGGCGCCGAAGATCAAAGACCGTGTGACCGACTCCAGCACGGCTGAGGTGACAAAAGCGACGGAGAGCCCTGCACCCGTGCCCGTAATCCCAACGAGCGAGCTGCCATCTTCAACTTTGGCTGAGACGCTTCCGTCAGCGAAAACGGATGTGCACACAGAAGTCGAGAGCGACTTGACGGATAAGGCCGCAAGCGAGAATCCCTCAAGTAAACGTTCCTCCCTGTCGAAAACTGGTGAGGGCGAAACTCGGGGAAATCTCTACCTTGTGTGTGGAATCCTCCTCTGTGTTCTTTATTTGGTCAGACGCCGCTCTCAAAGAAGATGATTCCCATGCTTGATGATGCTCATTTTCTCTGATGAGCATACTTGAAGGTAAGAGATCGCTGTTCAAAACGCTTAAATCAGAAATGCCTCGCGAGATTGCTTCGCGGGGCATTTTTTCATAGACGAGCTTCGTCAGACTATACAAAAGAACAATTAGATGCCTGGGTAATAGGGCGAGTGGATCTAGAGAAATGAAATCAGTCATTTCTAGAGCATTACAGCATCGTAGCTGTCGAAGATGAGGTTATTGTAGGTTTTGGGGACATAGACAAAACGGGTTATTTTGATCGTTTGTTTGTACATGCTGATTATCAGAAGAAAGGTATAGCAACTGCTATTTGTAATAGGCTGGAGCGGGCAGTTCGAGG
>JAEZVR010000097.1 GCA_023420715.1 Bacillota bacterium
CGCATAATCCAGCCAAGGATGGGCTTTTCAAACAGCTCTTTTTTTGCCACAAAATAGACCCATCTGTCATACGGCGACAAAACCGCTGGAATATCAAAGTAGCTGATGTGATTACAGACAATCAGCGCTGGACCACGATACGGCACATTGTTTTCGCCCACATATTCTGCGCGAAAATAGACACGTACAAACCAACTCGCTATCCGATTAACCCAGGCACGCAATCCATGAAAACACGGATCTTCACGATGTAGCTGACGACGAATCTGACGAGGCTTCTTCATGGTTAGACACTCTGTGTACAATGCTGATGAAACAATTGAATAATACGGGCAACCACTTCATCAATATTTAAATGGGTCGTATCGATCTCATGCGCATCCGCTGTTTTTTTGAGTGGAGCAAAAGCGCGATTGGCATCTTGCTCATCCCGATAATTGAGATCAGCTGCAACTTGTTCTAAAGTCGTGTCTAGATTGCCACGCGCCATTAATTCGTCATAGCGCCGTTTTGCCCGCACATCAACCGTCGCCGTCAAATAAATTTTCAGGTCTGCATTTGGCAAAACATAAGATCCAATATCTCGACCGTCCATAACAACAGATCTTTGTGCCGCGATAGCGCGTTGAAGCTCCACCATTTTTTGACGGCAAGCTGGAATTGCAGATATATCTGATGCCCATATGGAAATGCTCGGTGTGCGAATGAGGTCAGTCACATCTTCATCATTCAAAAATACATGTTGCCGGTCATCCACAAATCGCACATCAATACGCGTCTTTTGCAGCATTGCTTCGATTTCTTTGACCTGATGTTTATCTAAGCCCAGACGTTCGGCTTGCAAACCACAAGCTCGATACATCGCACCCGTGTCCATATAAAGTATATTCAACCGATTTGCCAACGCCTTTGCAACGGTGCTTTTGCCCGCTCCACCGGGACCGTCAATGGCAATCGCAAACGTCTCTAATTGCGGTATCTCACCCATCTATCCATCCTCTTTAACTTGTATTTGATTTAGACCACCCGATGACCTAACCCAATGGCAACTTCATCCAAATGGAGTAGACCGACTGCAAAAAACACGCAAACACAGATGTGATCATCGAGTCTTGCCACCCCGATCTTACCGCCAACGTTCAAACCACTGGCTTTGTTAATAACCTGCATAACCGCTTCGTGCGCTGCACCTGCCACAGCACCTTCTTCACGATGTGTACTTGCAATCACCTGTTCTCGTCGGGCCGCCACAACCGTTCTCTCAATCATATCTGATATGGAGGCCAAGTAATTTCCCCCAAAATCGGTCGCCGCACAATAAATGCCCTGTTCTCGGTACTGGGAAATCAATTCACGTTCACCCAAACGGTCATCGACTAAAGCCATCTGAATGGCGCTTGCCGCCACACACTTACTTGAACCTTTTCGCTTTGTCATACTACACACTTTCTGCAAACCACAGCTGTCGCTTAGCCAAATACCAACGAATGTTTATTGCCATTTAGCGGTTCGTCAATCGTTTTTTCATATACTTTATTGGCTTCCCAAATCGCCTCCAGCTTTTCTAAATGCTGCAACAATTCTGCTTGATGTTTAACAGCAAGCGCAACAATCAACGCCGTCACCATGCTAAAGGGCACAGCAAGCGCATCGACCATGGCCACCATATCTGTGGGTGCAATAAGCATACAATCACAATAATTGGCAAATGGTGTTTGACGCTTATCGGTCATGACAACCGTTGTCGCCCCTGCCTGTTTTGCAAAAGCAAGTGCTTTATGAATCGTTGTGGCATATCGAGGGAAACTCATCGCAATCAGCACATCCCCCGCCTCTATTGGAATAATTTGTTCAAGCACTTCAATCCCAGACGCCGTATCAATTAAAACAACATTCTTAAAAATTTGCTTTAAATAAAAATTTAAATAGATGGCTAAAGGTGCCGTGCTGCGAATGCCTAATAAAAAAATGCGTTTAGCATTGGAAATCAATTCAACTGCCTGATTAAACTGAGCCGGATTATGCTGTTCTTGAGCACGCTTAAGGCGCTCAATATCCGCAGTCAAAACGGACCGCCAGATATCATCTTCTGGTTTTAACACAAAGGCCGATGTTTTCATCCGTTCAGGTGCAGTTAAATTCGCCTTTAAATCGTCACGCAAATGTTGTTGAAAAGCCGGATATCCTGAAAAACCAAGTTCCATGGCAAATCGCACAACCGTAGACTCACTAACCCCTGTGCGTTCTCCCACACGTGCTGCGGTCATGTAAGCCGCCATCTCATAATGATTTAAAATAAAATCCGCAATGGCTTTCTGCCCACGGCTCAACTTCGTATATTCCTGACGAATTTGATCGATGACTGTTTCCATGATCAACTCCTTTGAACCGGTGTATCGGCCGCATGATCTTTAGCGGCTTCTGAATGAGGTGTTAATTGTTCCGAAACACAGCGCTCCATATCCTGTAATGTATCATACATCATCATTTCTAAGGGCTCTAATTCATCTAAACTGGTCAACCCGGTTTCGAGCAAAAAACGCTCTGTGGTTTCAAAAAGTGCTGGTTTACCAGGCGCATCCAAATAACCTGCAATGCGAATTAGACCTCGATCTTGCAAACGTGCAACCACATTATCTGAATTCACACCACGTACCGCTTCAATTTGACTGCGGGTAACCGGCTGATTATAGGCAACAACGGCCAGCGCCTCGTAAGCCGCCGGCGACAAATTAGGCAAACGCTTGGGTTCAAACAACCGCTCCAGCCAAGGTTTGACCTCGGGTTTGGTCGTTAAGGTATACCGATCTTCTAAACAGCGAACCATTAGCCCCGATGTCTCGTCCTCTGTCAATTGAGTGCATAAGGCTTGTAATATGGCCTCCGCCTGTTCTTCATCTACCGCTAGCCAATCTGCCATATCCGGTACACTGACTGACTCGCCATGCGCAAATAAAAGCGCCTGGGCGGCTCTAATTTGAGAGGTTTCAATCGTACTCATGAGCCAAATCCTTCATCTTTGCTAAAATATCACCTTTGTTTGATGCTTGCGGATCTTTCTCGATGGCAATAGGGGCAAAGGGAGTCGTCTGCTTGGCCGTAACATATTGTCGACGAACCAATTCTAACAAGGCAATAAAGCCTGTCACTTTTTCGGCTTTAGATGTATTTTTATCAAATAATTCACCAAAAAAGACTCGGCTTCGACGCACAACGGCACGCCAAATCGATCGGATTTTTTCCGGCAAACTCACACGATCCCGTTTGAGCAAATGCACCATTTTTTCTGATAGATCGTGATACCGCTCTGAATTGCGTTTTTGTAATGCTTTTACCGCTTCAAAAAAAGCTTGGCTCAACCGTCCTGGTTCAACAACTTCCTGAGATAAGGGCTGAACCACACGAATGCCCAAAGATTTCGCAGTCATCGGTGGTCGCTGAAAACTCATGTCGTAGTGTTCTCGGTCTGCCATCAAACGCTGGGCAACCCATTTACAACGGCGATAAGCTAATAACTGTAAAATTAAAGCTTCTCTCGGATCGCTTTCTGCATCTTCATCCATCAATTTTGAAGAAGGCAGCAAGAGCTTAGATTTGATATGAATTAAGGTCGCCGCCATCACCAAAAACTCACCCGCCAATTGCATATCCAATTCTTCTGCCTGTTGAATCACAGCCAAATATTGGCGGGTAATATCTGCAATGGGAATATCAAACCAATTAAACCGATTTTGATCAATTAAATGGTTCAATAAATCCAAAGGACCGTCAAAGGCACGGATGTCAACGGTTTCGATCATGACAAGCACCATCCCTCAAGATCAGACCAGATGCATGGCCGATCGAACCTTCTCCATGGTCTCTTCTGCGCGCGCACTTGCTCTGGCAGAACCTTCCGCCAAACAAGCCCTTAAATCATCACGCTGATTGGTCAGAAAGGCTGTGCGTTTGTCATAAATGGGTGTATGCCACACCGCTACTTTCTCCGCCAAAGATTTTTTACAGGCAACGCAGCCGATTTCACCCTTACGGCAGGATACAGCAATATCTTCTGCTTCTGCTTCGTTAAACAGTTTCTGATATTGATAGGCTGTACAGACCTCTGGATGGCCTGGATCTGTTTTATGGATACGAGCAGGATCTGTTTTCATCGCCATGACTTTTTTGCGAACAAATTCTGGGGTGTCGCCCAACGCAATCGTATTCCCATAACTCTTAGACATTTTTCGACCATCTGTTCCAGGCAAAATTTTGGCACGTGTCAACAACGGTTGTGGTTCGGGAAAAATTTCTTGTTGATATAAAGCATGAAATCTGCGTACCATTTCACGCGCTAATTCCAAATGCGGCAATTGATCTTCCCCGACTGGCACCAAATCTGCCTGATACAAAATAACATCTGCCGTCATTAAGCAAGGGTAGCCTAAAAAGCCATACGTCGTGATCTGTTTTTCGGAAAGTTGTTCAAGCTGAGCTTTATAGGTTGGACAGCGCTCTAACCAAGAAAGCGGCGTAGACATGCTTAACAACAAATGTAATTCTGCATGCTGTTTAACAGCGGACTGCAAAAAGATGGTTGCGCGCTCGGGATCCAAACCACAAGCCAGATAGTCTGCCATCAAATGTTCAATATGGGTGGCAAGTCCTTCTGTTTCTGCATATCCTGTTGTCAACGCATGCCAATCTGCAATAAAGAACAAACAATCATATTGGTGCTGTAATTCAATCCAATTGGCAAGTGCCCCAAAATAATTCCCAATATGAATATCACCTGTCGGACGCATGCCCGATACCACACAAGATCGACTCATAACCTACTCTTTTCCATTAAACTCAATTCAATCAACCATAAATAAGCGATGCAATCAGGTTGATGGGCTGTTGCATCAACCACAGAATGGGCCAGCGAATCGTCGCTAAAATCGTGCCTAAAATTTTGGGCGCAACCACAATAACGATTAACAACCCCAAACCGATTTGTCTTTCATATTGCAAAATCCGATTATAGATGCGTTCCGGTAATAAGGCGCCAAAAACCTTAAATCCATCTAGGGGTGGAATGGGCAAAAGATTAAAGATGGCTAAGTTCAAGTTGATCGCAACCAGGGTTGATAACAAGAACATCATGACAAACGGTACGCCCGGAAAAAACATAACCTCTGGTGTCGCAAGCAGAATAATGACTTGCTGAATCACAAGTGCAATAAAGGCAACAATCAAATTTGCCGCCGCACCCGCAACGGCCACCTTGACCATATTGGATTTATAGGATTTTCCCCGTGTCATTCGGGCGGTATTAACCGGAACTGGTTTTGCCCATAAAATGGGTGCACCGACCAATATCAACAGCAAACCAAACCAATCCAGATGTGCAAAGGGATTCATGGTAAGTCGGCCCAAACGTCTAGCCGTATCGTCGCCTAGGCGATCTGCCATCCGCCCGTGACTCACCTCGTGAATGGAAAGGGCAAACATCAAGCAAAGTGCCCAGATACCCCATTCGATAAAATGTTCCAGCGTCCAATTTCCAGAAAATAAACCCATGCCCTAGCCTTTCTTTATCATCAAATGGTCAGAAAAGGTGCGTTCTATAGAGAATACGCCTTGAAATTTTATATTACCATCACTTTTAGACGACAGGGGTGATCATTGAGCATCCAGTCAGCACCATCGTCATCTGCCAGGTCTCCCGCGTAGATTCTGACCGCAAGCACATCTGATGCAATCCGATCTGCATACTGTTCAAAAACAGCCTGGAGGGTTTCGTCTGTTTGATAAACCACCTCAATACGGTCTTGCAACTCAAAATTCGCCGTCTTTCGCATTGTTTGAATCTTGCTGACGATTTCGCGAACAAAGCCTTCTGCTTCCAGTTCTGGTGTGATTGTCAAATCCAAAGCCACCGTTACCCCACGATCTGTTGCCGTAGCAAAGCCTTCAGCTTGTTTTGTTTCGATGATCAATTCATCTGCTGTCAATGCAACCGATTCTCCATCTAGCATCAAAACCAATTGCCCATCTTTTTGAAGCGCTTGCATTGCCTCTACACCATTGAGCGCAGCCAAAGCAGCACTTAACTGTGGCAGTTTGCTCCCAAAACGTTTGCCCAGCAAGCGCAATTGGGGTTTAAACTGATAATCTTGAAGAGCTGTCGCATCTTGGATATAGGTTAGCGCCTTGATATTTAATTCGCTTAAAACAATATCCACATAGGCATCCGACAATGGCTCTACAGACTGCACCAACATGCGCGATAAAGGTTGACGATTTTTAATTTGAGACAGATTCCGAGCAGCTCTGCCGAGGGTCACCCAAAGTCTGACACGACCCATATCCGCCTCTAAATCGGGATCAATCCATTCTGAATCAGCCGTAGGGAAAGCAGACAAATGAATGCTTTCTGGCGCTGTTTGATCAACAGACCTCACCAAATTTTGATAAATCGTCTCTGTCATAAATGGGATAAACGGCGCAGCCAAATGAATGACCGTTTTTAGGGCTGTATACAGCGTTAGGTAGGCATTGATTTTATCCTGTTCCATGCCCTCTGCCCAATAGCGATCTCGGTTGCGGCGCACATACCAATTGGAAAGCTCATCCACAAAATCTGCAATTTTACGTCCTGTTGCATAGAGTTCATACTGTTCCAACCCTTGATCAACCGCTTGAACCAAAGTGTTAAGACGAGACAACAGCCAGCGATCAATCACAGATAAAAGTTCTGGTTTCAGCTCATGTTCTAGGGGATTAAATTGATCAATCTCAGCATACATGACATAGAATGCGTAAGTATTCCACAAGGTGCTTAAGAATTTATTCTGGCCTTCTTGCACAGCTGCATCCGAATATCGAGAAGGCAACCACGGTTGACTATTTGTATAAAAATACCACCGTACCGCATCTGCGCCAAAACGCTCTAAAGCATCCCAGGGATCGACAACATTGCCCTTATGTTTGGACATTTTAAGCCCATTTTTATCTTGAACCAGACCCATGACAATCACATTTTTGTAGGGTGCAGGTTTACCTAGGGCCGTGCTTATGGCCATCAAGGAGTAGAACCAGCCCCGTGTCTGATCCAGTGCTTCTGAAATAAAATCAGCCGGGAAATGCGCTTCAAAATCCGCTTTATGTTCAAATGGATAATGATATTGCGCATAAGGCATTGCCCCGGAATCAAACCAGCAGTCAATGACTTCTGATACCCGTTTCATTTGACCACCACAGGCCGGACAATTTAAATGCACTTGGTCAATATACGGTTTGTGCAACTCAATATTTTCCGGACAATCATCCGACATACTTTTGAGTTCGTCAATTGAACCAATGGTATGTACATGACCACAGGTGCATGTCCAAACCGGCAAGGGCGTACCCCAATAGCGCTCTCTAGAAAGACCCCAATCGACCACATTTTCCAAAAAATGACCAAAGCGACCATCCCGAATATTTTCGGGCATCCAATTCACCGTTTGATTATTTGCGACCAAGCGATTTTTGACTTCCGTCATCCGAATAAACCAACTATGACGAGCATAATAGATTAAAGGCGTCTCACAGCGCCAACAAAACGGATAGCTATGTCCAAACCACTCAGACTTAATCAATTTTTGATGTTTTTCTAAGAGGTGCAAAATGCCTTTGTCAGCATCTTTACAAAACTGTCCAGCAAAATCTCGAACTGCATCTGGCATTGTGCCGTCATCATTAACCAATTGAACAAAAGCCAATTGCTCACGCTGACCAATGCGACCATCATCTTCCCCAAATGCCGGTGCGATATGCACAATACCCGTACCGTCACTCATACTGACATAATCATCGGCAACCACCAAATAAGCATCTTTGCCGCTTTCTGCAACGATATCGCTGGCATAATCAAAAAGAGGTTCATACCGCTTACCGACCAAATCTGCGCCAGAAAATTCACCTAAGATTTGTACGTGATCCCCTTCGCCAAAAACAGCCGATACCAGTGGCTTTGCCATGTAATAGCGACGCTCAATCGTGGCATGATGCCCTGCTTCGCAATTACAATCACCATGATGATCGCTTTCTTTTACAGAAACCAAAACATAGGTTTCCTTTGCATTGACACACAAAGCGACATTTGATGGCAAGGTCCACGGTGTGGTTGTCCAGGCGGCAAAATAGGTATTTTCTTCGCCTTTTACCGCAAAACGGACGTAGGCGGAACGGTCCTTGACTTCCTTATAACCTTGGGCGACCTCATGGCTGGATAATGCCGTTCCGCAGCGTGGGCAATACGGCACAACCTTATAACCTTTGTAGAGCAAACCCTGATCTGCAATTTGTTTAATCAGCCACCAAACACTCTCGATGTAGTTGTTGTCATAGGTCACGTAAGGATGATCCATATCGCCCGAATAGCCAACACGAGCCGACATCTGTTCCCACTCGTCCTTATAGGTCCAAACACTACTTTTGCAAGCCTGAACAAAGGGCTCTACCCCATATGCTTCAATCTGCTCTTTACCATCTATCCCCAGCTTTTTTTCGACTTCTAATTCGACAGGTAGTCCATGCGTATCCCAGCCTGCAATAAATTCAACTTTTCTGCCTTTCATGCGATGATAACGGGGGAATAAGTCTTTAATAGACCGTGTCAAAACATGTCCAATATGTGGCTTGCCATTGGCTGTCGGAGGGCCGTCGTAAATCGTAAAAGGCTTTCCATCCGGATTTTGATCCAATACTTTTCGTGAAATGCCTTGTTTCGTCCAAAAATCTAAAATGGCTTTTTCTCTTTCGACAAAATGCAATTCCGTTGAAACCTTCTGATACATTTATTCTCCCTTTCTATCGCCCAATAAAAAACGCCCCGTCATCAAACGGGACGCAAAATTACGTGGTACCACCCGTGTACAAGTTTACACTTGCCACTCATCAGTTTTAACGGTACAGCCCCCATGGGTATTACCGGCCAATATCTACTCAAGCCGTCTTTTTCGGATTGGCAGCTCACGGAGGATCCTCGTTCAAGCTTTGCACACCTTCTCAGCGCCTGGTGCTCTCTGTTGCTAAAGATCTTAAACGACCGTTCCGATCATTGCTTTTACAATATTCAGTTTTGCCTTTATGCAGGTCATTTTACGCATAAAGCCTCAAAGATTCAAGCATCTAAGATCGGATATCGTCAACAATAGTAGACTGCGATGCAGTTTCGGTATGCGTTTCTGATACAGCTTCTACCGTCTTTGATCCGCTGGACTGCACACGATCTTTCTTGCGGTCAGGAAGCGGTAGTTGAACGTCAACTTTTTCTGTAGAAATACTGTCTCCAGCCAGAATGACCGATAGATCCACCGGCTCATCTGATGCCTTTACAAACGCATAATCTAAATCTTTGATTTCCTGCTTCGGCGGCAAGTTCTTAACCCGGCTCAAAGCCGCATCTGCGCTGGAAATATAATTGCCTAATTCCAGTTTTTCTTCACCCTGTTTAGCCGTAACGACCAAATTGCGCAAGGCAGAAATTGGTTGATCACCATCGTTTTGCACATCAAAACTCACAACAATTTCTTCTTTATCCGACAAATAACGCGCGAGCTTAATGTTTTTAAGCGTGACCTTAACCTGTTTTAAAACAAAGGAACGATTGAGCGATTTCTGAGCCAACACCTTTGGTTTTAACAAGTCATCGAAACTTTTGATCTCCCCAGCTTCATCCGTTTGGCGATCATCAATCGATGCAGCACCGCTGGGCATCGTGACATCAGACGTCTCTTGAGCCGCTGCCGATTTTGAATTCTCCAACACCCTGCTCACCAAACGATCGAGCGCCTGACCGCCATCGCCATCTGACGGCATTTGTTTAATTTCTAGACCCTTGCACCCAGCCAGCCCAATTGCCACAATCGCAATCAAACACAAGGCCAAGGCTTTATTTTTCAACTGACTGACTTCCATATCTATAGCAGACTGTTTGCTGATTCAGCCCTTCTTTAAAAATCAAATTTTCCCTCAAACCATTGCACAAGCTGATCCATCGGAATACGAACTTGCTCCATGGAATCACGTTCTCGAATGGTCACACAGCCATCCGTTTCCGAATCAAAATCATAGGTCACACAATATGGTGTCCCGATCTCATCCTGACGACGATAACGCTTACCAATGCTTTGGCGATCATCCAGTTCAACCGCCCACTTTTTGGCCAAAGGTGCAAATAAGGCGCTCGCTTTTTCGGTCAATTTTGCAGACAAGGGCAAAATCGCGATCTTAACCGGTGCTAGTGCCGGGTGAAAACGCAAGACCACACGGGTTTCCCCATTTTCTAAGACTTCTTCATCATAAGCCGAGCACAAAAATGCCAGTGTCACACGATCTGCACCTAATGAAGGTTCAATAACATGGGGCACATATTTCTCATTTGTAACTGGATCGGTATAGGTTAAATCCTTCTTCGCATGATTCATGTGCTGGGTTAAATCATAATCTGTTCGATTCGCAATACCCCACAGTTCGCCCCAACCAAACGGAAATTTAAATTCAAAATCGGTTGTCGCATCCGAATAAAAAGACAATTCATCTTCCCCGTGATCACGTGTCCGAATTTCATCCGCCTTCATATTCAGGCTAATCAGCCATTCATAACAAAAATTGCGCCAATAATGGAACCATTCCATGCCCGTTCCTGGCGCACAGAAAAACTCTAATTCCATCTGCTCAAATTCACGGGTGCGGAACGTAAAGTTACCAGGGGTAATTTCATTGCGGAACGACTTACCAATTTGGCATATTCCAAAAGGCACTTTTTTGCGCGATGCACGCTGAATATTTCTGAAATTGACAAAAATACCTTGTGCCGTTTCCGGTCTTAAAAACAATTCGGTACTGCTGTCCTCTGTGACCCCTTGAAAGGTTTTAAACATCAAATTAAATTGACGGATGGCCGTGTAATCTTGGGCACCACATTCCGGACAAGCAATCTGATGCGCCTGAATAAAGGCGCTCAAGTCCTCGTTGCTCATGCCATCAACCGCAACGGCAACACCGTTTTCTTTCCCCCAATTTTCAATCAATTGGTCTGCTCTAAAACGCGCATGGCAAGCTTTACAATCCACCAAAGGATCGCTAAATCCACCGACATGACCAGATGCCACCCAGGTTTGTGGATTCATCAAGATGGCCGCATCCATTCCGACATTATGCGGGGATTCTTGGACAAACTTCTGCCACCAGGCGCGTTTGACATTGTTCTTAAGTTCAACCCCGAGCGGACCATAGTCCCATGCATTTGCAAGTCCGCCATAAATATCTGATCCCGGGAAAACAAAACCACGATTTTTAGCCAATGCGACTAATTTTTCCATTGTGACTGCTTGACCCACAACTATCCCCTCCGAAGTCATTAAACGTCTGCTTCATCCAGATCTAGAATCGATTCAGCAATAAAGGGATCTCCGTCCTCATCTTCATCACCAAATTCACTCTCTTCTTGATCAAAATAGGTTTCTGCAGGAATCATTTCATCATCCACACCCAAAAATTTAATCATGGACGGACGAGCAGCCGGCTTTTCTGGTTCTGATGATGCCGGTTCCGCAAAAGGTGCTACTTCTACGCCAAAATCTGCATCATCATCTTCCTGACGGGTAATCCGCTGGGCTTGCAATTCTGGACGGATGGGAACCACGGGCTCCACCTGACGATGCACCTCAACAACCTTGCCTTCAGCAATTTCTTCACAGGCCAAGGTGACAAGATTGATACTCTGACTCTCTGCCATCGGAGATGCTCCAGACACCAACTGACGTGTACGTTTTGCGGCCAATATGGCTAAGGTATACCGATTTTCTGTTTTTGGTAACAAGGCTTCCATTGGTGGTTGAACGAGCATGTGATCCTCCCTGTCTTTTTTGGCATTTTATAACGTGTCTTTTTATTATACATGAACCCAGTGAGTTCATGTATATAAAATGAGCTTAATTGACAACTTAATAATTTAACACAAATTCAGCAACCCCATCCATACGAGAGGCGCGGTGACGTTCGGCATCTAAAATTTTGTTAATCAGTTTAGCGGTTTCATCAATATCATAATTAATGATGACATAATCGAACTTAGGCGCCTGCTGGACCTCAAAAACAGCCTTTTCCATCCGTTTTTCAATTTTTTCCGGCGTCTCTGTGCCACGACCAGTTAAGCGGCGACGCAATTCAGAAAAAGACGGCGGCAGTAAGAAAATACTGATTGCAGTTGGAAAATTTTTTAAGGTTTCAAAAGAGCCTGGTACAGTGACGTCCATAATGACATCAATGCCAGCATTCAATCGTTCCAAAATGGGGCCTTTGGGTGTGCCGTACAACTGACCACAATATTCGTCATATTCTAAAATGTCACCCTGTTCAATCATTTGATGAAATTCATCAACCGTTCGAAAATAATACGAAAGACCTTCTATTTCACCAATACGTGGCGTGCGCGTGGTCACAGAAACAGAATGTTCTAAACGAGTCCCTCGAAATTTGAGTGCATCAATAATCGTCCCTTTACCGACACCAGATGGACCCGATAAACAAATGAGTAAGCCTTTTTTTAACAAATCATACTCAGCAGTCATCTGTGGCCTCCCCCAACTGTGCTAATAAGGCTTCTGGTGTCATGGCAGACATGACAATATGATCACTATCCATAATTAGAACCGCACGTGTCTTTTTCCCCGATGATGCGTCAATAACCGCACTTCGATCTTTTGCTTCCTGTATCATCCGCCGAACCGGTGAGGCCTCAGCACCAACCACAGCGATCACACGCTGAGCATTTACAAAATTGCCAAATCCGATTTCAATAAATGGAGACTCTTTTTGTGTCATTCGCATCGCCATCCTAAGTTTTACGCACCGGCGTTATTCAATATTTTGAACTTGCTCTCGAACCATTTCAAGAACTGCCTTCATGTCGATAATCTGATGCGTGATCTGTTCATCATTTGCTTTGGAACCGATCGTATTAATTTCACGATTCATCTCCTGGCAAAAGAAATCCATCTTTTTGCCGACGGCATCATTTTTTACAGCAATTAAACGCATTTGCATCAAATGACTCTCCAAACGAATGAGTTCTTCATGAATATCCGCTTTGTCTGCAAATACCAAAACTTCTGCGGCCAAACGGCCCTGATCAAAAAAAGCCTGCTGTTCTGGAGAAAGCAGTTCGTTTAAACGCGTCTCCAGACGTTGGCGATAAAGCGCGGGAACCACCTTGGCACGTTCGGCGACCATCTGTTTGAGTTCACCCAAACGATCCAAACCAGCCAAAACATCCGTCGTCAACTTCTGCCCCTCTGCCGCTCTTGCCTTTTCTAATGCCGATATTGCCTCATCTTGAGCCCGAAACAGCAGATCCTTTAACAGTTCCATATCCAAATCTGCATCTGTTACCTGGAGCACATCTGGAAAGCTGGCCAAATGACGGCTATTGGGTTGATAAACAGATCCGACTGTCTGACCAATGGCCATGAGCGCATCGTTGTACGCTGTTGCCATCGCCATATTGACGGAAATGGTTTTGGTACATTGATTGCCATCCACCAGCGTAATAGAAGCATCAATTTTACCGCGTTGAATACGGACCTGTAACCGACTGCGAAACTGCGGCTCAAGCGCATTTAATGTTCTTGGCTGACGCACATGAATTTCACAAAACCGACTATTGATGCTCTTGAGTTCAACGGTCAACAGGGTTGCACCCGAAACGGCCGTCCCTTTGCCATATCCCGTCATACTCTTAGCCATAAAAACCTCGAATCTTCTTCCAAACGCAAATAATTTTATTCATTATAAAGAAAACCCTAACACGGCTCAAGCTTCGAGCAGGTTCCGACCGGATCAGAAAAAACATACAATTCATGTTTGTTGTTTTGTGCCTCGGGCAATTGGTGTAGCCTATTATATAAAGGAGACTCGCATGTTATCCCAATCCACATTTGCACTCATAACAGGGGCTTCCTCTGGTTTAGGACAGGAAGCGGCACGCCAATTAGCTCAAGCAGGACGAATCAAACACGCCGTTCTTGTGGGCCGAAATCGCCAAGCCCTTGAAGAAACACAATCAGATTTAAGGCGTTTTCAGGTTTCCAGTACGATTGTGGTTTGCGATCTAGCCGATTTTAAAACAGCACTGCCCCAAATACAGCAGGCAACTGATCCCCTTTTTACCGCTGGATGGACCCTCAATTGGCTGGTTTTAGCTGCCGGATTTGGTACCCCCGGGAAATTGGAACATTGTCAAACGATTTCATCTCAAATTGCTGTGAATTGCACAGCAGTCACCGGTCTGTGCCAACAATATCTCCCCAAATTGCCGCCGCAGAATGGTCATGCCCTTTTATTTGCCTCTGTTGCAGCCTTCATCCCACAGCCTTATCTCGCCACCTATGCCGCCACCAAATCCTTTGTGCTGAGCCTGAGCCTGGCTTTGCGCCAAGAATATCCAGATCTGCGTATCACGGCGGTTTGCCCAAATCCTGTACAAACCCATTTTTTCGATCATTTTGAAACCTCTAAGAAAAGCATTCAGCGTATTGGCATCGAACAAACCCACACCGTCGTAAAAAAGGCGATACGAAATTGTGATCACAACCGCGCCTTATCCCTGTCGTGTTTTAAAACCCGCTTCATTTATTGCGCAAGCCGGCTATGTCCACAGGTGTTGATTCAGTGGGTCATGCGACAAATCGGTATCTATCGGCGTTAAACCTCTGCCATATGGTAGAATAAAGCATCTTTGCGTGCACCTATGACTGCACTGATGGATGAAAGGAAGACGATGGAAAGCAAACCCAATCAACCATCTCAAAAACAGAGATTATTTTCAGCCAAATACTTAATCAGCATGCTCGTTATGCTTCTCATTTTGGTCGTAACCTTTTTACTCCTACCAAAAGACTATAGTTGGTCAGAAGCAAAAACGGTTATTTTATC
>JAEZVR010000146.1 GCA_023420715.1 Bacillota bacterium
GTTCAATGTCACCCGGGAGCGTATCAGACAAATTGAAGCAAAGGCATTGCGCAAACTGCGTCACCCGAGCAGAAGCAAAAAAATTAAAGGCGCGATGGATTAAGCATGACTCGAAGGCCATCGAATCCTCTGTCGCAGACCTCTCTCCCGCCACGTTTGGCAGCACTTGTCGAGATGATGCCCACATCCATCAATCGATTAATCGATGTGGGCACAGACCATGGTCAATTGTTGATACATTATGGCTTGCGTCAGGCAGCGCAAGCGCTAGTTGGTATTGATATTCACCAAGGTCCGCTTAATCGTGCCAAAAAGGCAATTGCCGCAAATGGATTGAGTCAGCTGGCCGAATATCATTTAGCAGATGGATTATCGCCCATTCAGCTAAAATCAGATGATGTGGTGGTAATTGCCGGAATGGGTGGATTTGAAATTCTAAAAATCTTATCTTCAGCCCATTTGCCCATCGGGTTACGTCTCTTTGTCCAACCCATGAAATCCGCTAGAGAACTGCGTCTAGGCTGCTCTAAGATGGGTATTGAGATCACAGCGGAAAATTTGGTCATCGATAAAGACCATCTATATGTTCTGATGGCCTGTAAAAAAACAAGGCAAACGACGCCATCCGATCATTTTATGGATGAGCTCAAACTGCCTTGTTCAAACTTAGAAGATGAGCTTCAAGCGCGCTTTGGTGAACCCTGGGTTATCCGCACTTGCACTGCCGCACAGCAAGGGCACCGCAATCCGAGTTTTAAGCCAAATGCTGGTGTCCAAAAATGCCTGCAAAGTCGTGATGGCAAAAACTGTTTATTGCAATATTATCAATTGGTTTGCCGCCCCCTCCGCTACCAGATCAAAGCCAAACCAACCGCGCATACATCGAAAATCTTAGATCTGGTCACTGAATGGATGGCTTGGATAGAAAGTAGAAATGATGAGTAAATACCCTACCATTTTAGAAATCATACATTGGATGGAAAATCTAGCACCACAATCCTTTGCATGTGATTGGGATTCAGTTGGTTTGCAAATCGGTTATGCCGATCGAACAGTGAAGCGTTGTCTATTGGCTTTGGATTTTTCAACAGATACATGGCATTATGCCAAATCCAGAGGATATGATTTCATCATCGTTCACCATCCTTGCCTATTTAATGGCACAAAAACATTGATTGGTACCAACCCAGAACAGCGGATTTTCCTCGAAGCGATTCAAGCAGATATCAGCATTTATGCCGCACATACCAATTTGGATAGCGCCCCAGGCGGGGTGAATGAGGCATTATTAGATCGCCTCGGATTCCAATCACTGCAAACGCTTTTACCCCTTCCAAGTGAACAAATACCTGAAGATTACAGCACCTGCAACGCCAAAATGATCTTCCCCAATCTACCAGAAAGCATTGTACCCGGGGATCTCCGTCTCACCATATTTGAAACACCCCGTCAAGCTTTTAACCTAATCCGTCATATTCAGCAAACACTTTCTGGACCTGGTTATCAGGTGAATTCTACTGAGAATACAGCGATCAAGCGCCTGGTTGTGCTAGGTGGCGCATACGATGGACACTGGAATCAAACCTTGGTTAAACACCATGTCGATTTTCTCTTGACCGGGGAGATAAAGTATCACGATCTGCTGACACTTAAAGCGCACCATATTACGGCAATGTCCATCGGGCACGATGTATCAGAACGCGTCGTCCTACCTTATTTACAGAGGGGATTGAGCCTAGCCTTTCCAGATGCAAGATTTGAAGTATACGAAGGGCTTGAGTATAATCACATAACATGCTGAGAAAGTCAGACAATCGCAGGCAAGACCCGAAAGGGTCTGTCTGAGGAAAGTCCGGGCTCCATAGGGCAAGGATGCCGGGTAGTTCCCGGTGGAGGCGACTCTAAGGAAAGTGCAACAGAAATATACCGCCAAAAATTTTTGGTAAGGGTGGAAAGGTGAGGTAAGAGCTCACCGATTTGCTGGTAACAGTAAATGCCCTGTAAACCCCATCCGGAGCAACACCGTGGAGAGGCAAGCGTGCGGCCCGTACGTCTCGAGGAGGTGGCTTGAACGCTTCAGAGATGATGCGTCTAGATAAATGATTGTTCAACGACAGAACCCGGCTTATCGACTTTCTCAGATTCTTGTATACTTCCACAATTTGTGATAATATTTATCGGTATGCCGTAGCATGGTTTAGGGGGTGTCCGTCCCAAACGCTGCTATAGGTGAAAGGAGAAAAACATGGACAGACTAACAAAAAAAGAAATTATCGAAAAGTATGGATTAAAAGAAGGGGATACAGGTTCTCCAGAAGTACAAATTGCACTTCTAACCGATCGGATCAATAACCTGACCGAACATCTTAAAATCCATGCACATGACCACCATTCTCGCCGTGGACTTTTGGCGATGGTCGGTCGCCGCCGTAAATTACTCAAATACTTAACGGCTAAGGATATCGAGCGGTATCGTGCAATAATCGCTAAGCTCAATATTCGTAAATAATTGGTTTAAAAGGGATTGGCGTGTCCACACCAATCCCTTAATTATTTGGCATCAAGCTGTAGAGGGTAGATTGAGCTCAAGGAAGCACTTGGGTTGAATCTACAAACTACCGCATCGATGCCTTGAAAGGATGAGAATATGGAAAAAGTATTTCAACGCACGATCGGCGGACAAAACCTAACCGTCAAAACAGGGCAATTGGCCCAATTTGCCAATGGCTCTGTCTGGCTTCAAGCTGGTGATTCCGTCTTGCTATGTACCGTTACCGCCTCAAAAACCCCTCGACCTGGCATCGATTTTTTTCCTTTGAGTGTAGACTACGAAGAAAAAATGTATGCCGCAGGCAGATTGCCCGGGGGATTTTTAAAGCGGGAGGGAAGACCAACCGAAAAAGCCATCTTAACAGCACGCGCGATTGATCGTCCCATGCGCCCCTTATTCCCAAAGGATTTACGCAACGACGTCAATATCAATTGTACGGTAATGTCTTCAGATCCAGATCAGGCGGTCGATATCCTGGCTATGAATGGAGCCGCTTTGGCAACATTAATTTCTGATATTCCATGGAATGGTCCAACAGCGACGGTGCGCGTCGGCATCATTGATGGGCAAATCGTCGTCAATCCAGACCATCAAGGCCGTCAAGTAAGCGATCTGGAATTAACCCTTTCCGGCAGTTTGGATCGCATTGTTATGATCGAAGCTGGGGCAAATGAAGTACCAGATGAACTCATGTTGCAAGCCATCGAAGCCGGTCATGCCGTTATCCGTGAGCTCTGCGCCTTTTATTTGGAAATTCAAGAAGCTGTCGGAAAACCTAAATTTGCTTATGAGCCAGCAGATGTACCC
>JAEZVR010000005.1 GCA_023420715.1 Bacillota bacterium
CGGTTGACCTTAACGGTGGCTTTGCGTTATGCACCAGATGGGCGGTTTATTTCAGGAGATATATACGAAAGCATCATTCATTCCGATGTGCGCGGGAACTATACAGATGTTTGGGCATATATTCAAACGGGTCAATTGCCCGAGGGTTATGCACGGGTCAAAGCAGCCCTAGATGGATTATATGCGCTATCTGTGAAAATTCGCCAAAGACGGCTGGATCATGGGGCATTAACATTTGACTTGCCAGAAAGCGTGATCGACTTAGATGCGTCTGGTCAAGTGATTGAGATTAAGCCACGCAAGAGCAATGGTGCTCATGAATTGATCGAAACCTTTATGATCGAAGCGAATATCTATGTCGCCCACCGTTTTAATTTGATGGAAGCGCCTTTTATGTATCGGGTTCATGAACAGCCGGATACTGAAAAACTACAACGTGTGATTCAATTGATGCGCCGTTTGGGTCTTGCGGCATCCATTGGGTCGACCCCGACACCGAAGGCAGTTGCTAGACTTTTAGATGATTTATCCACTCACCCATATTATCCCGCTTTGTCAAAGTTAATTTTGGAGGCCCAGGCAAAAGCGCGGTACGATGCGGAATGTCTTGGCCATTTTGGACTCGCATTAAGTGAATATTGCCATTTTACGTCTCCGATTCGGCGTTATCCAGATGCCTTTATTCATCGGGTCATCAAAGGTTATCTGCATGGGCAGGTTCATCTAAAACGCTGGCAATCTGTCGCTCAAGAAAGGGCGGATCATGCTTCCGATATGGAACGCAATGCGATGGCTGCCGAGCGTGAAACACAACTGCTTAAGATGGCTGAATATATGAATCAGCATTTAGGCGAGGTGTTTTTAGGTCAGATTAGCGGATTTGCCCATGGCGGCTTATTTGTGCGTTTGGATAATACGGTGGAAGGTATGGTGCCTTTCCAAACAATGGATGATTATTATCTGTATAGCGAAGAACAAATGCTTGTTCAAGGCAACCGCCATGGTCGGATTTTTCGCATTGGGGATCAGGTTCGTGTTCGTGTGGCTCGCGCTTCTATTTCGGAACGACGTATTGATTTTCAGTTGCTGGATGAAGCATCTGTTGCGGCAGAACCAATGCATATCGATGAAGCAGAATTGCATCGCATGGCTGAACAAAAGGCTAGGCGGCAACAAGAAAAGCGGCAAGCGGCGCAACAGATGCCGGCCCTTGTTCGTCAAGATGGGATGAGCTTGATGGCGAGGCCGTCAAAACGGACGCGCCGCGATCAAAAGGGGGATCAATCCAGAGGCCGCAGGCGCACAAAGACGCTGCGTAAAAAGCGCAGGCGATTGAGTTTGGCAGCACGACAAAAAAGAGCCCGTCGGCGCTAATGTCAGAAAATCGTATGGTTAGGATTGATCGATAAAGGGTTCTAATGCAGCTCGTAATGCGTCCGCTTCTGGGCTTGGTTCGGTTCTGATTTTGAGGGTGATTGGGTCTTTAAGGTTTAGGCTAAAGATACCCATAATGGATTTGCCATCTACAATATAGTGATCTTTGACCAAATCGACATTAAAGGGGTATTCATTGACGATTTGAACAAACTGTTTGACACGATTTACGCTATTTAAAAGAATCGTCAATTCAATCATATTTAAACCCTTTCTCGATTTTGTTTCAGTATATCATCTTTAATTCTTGTCAACATGATAAAATAAGCCGCTCAGGTGAGAGGAGAATACCATGAAGGCAGCGGTCTTAAATTTAGGTTGTAAAGTCAATCATTATGAGACAGAGGGCGTTCGTCAACAATTGCAGCAGGCGGGGTTTGCCATTGTACCTTTTAAAGAACAGGCGGACGTCTATGTGATCAATACCTGCACCGTTACGGGAGAAGCTGCGCGTAAATCCCGGCAAATGGTGCGCCGTGCCAAACAAACCAATGCAGATGCGTTGGTGGTGGCCGTAGGCTGTGATGTGGAGTTTGAGGGAAATCGTGTGGGGGCGGACTTGGCCATCGGCAATGTGGGTAAAGCCACCTTGGTTCAGCAAATTCAGCAGGCTTTGACGGAAAAGTCGCCGGAAACGCGAGGGTTGATCGAAGCACTTTCGGTGGATCAACAAACTCAGTTTGAGGATTTTGGCGCTGTGGTTGATCAGGCGGATACCAGAGCCATTGTGAAGGTGCAAGATGGCTGCAATCAATTTTGTTCCTATTGTGCGATTCCTTATGCGCGAGGACGTGTTCGCAGTCGTTCCATCGAATCGGTAATCGCAGAAGTTAAGGGTTTGGTAGCCAATGGATTTAAAGAGATTGTGGTGACGGGCATTCATGTTTGTTCTTATGGTCAAGAGTGGCAGTCTGGAGACTTGCCATTGATGGATTTGTGCGATGCATTGAGTGCCATCGAAGGATTGGTGCGCATTCGTTTGGGCTCCATTGAGCCGAAGTCAGTTACACCGATGTTTGCCCAGCGCATGTCACAAAATACCAAACTTTGCCATCATGTCCATTTGTCGTTGCAAAGTGGTTCCGATGCGGTACTCAAAATGATGCGACGACGGTATACGGCAGCTGAATATGAAGCCGCGGTTTGCGCATTGCGAGAAGCTATGCCAGACCTTACCTTGACGACAGATGTTATTGTTGGGTTTCCGACAGAAACAGCGGAGCAACATGCAGAGAGTTTGGCTTTTTGTGAGCGAATTGGATTTCATAAGATTCATGTGTTTAAATTCTCTCCCCGCGAAGGGACGGTTGCTGCGAAATTACCACAGCGGATACCGTCGATGGAAATGGATCGGCGCAGTAAGGATTTTATACAGCTGGCAGAAAAATCTGCCGATCAACTCGCTAGCCGCCTGATTGGCAGTCAACAGACAGTCATACTTGAGCAAGAAAAAATGGAGGGAGACGGGCAGTGGTTCTGGCGTGGTTATACGGCAGGCTATTTACCCGTTGCTGTATTCGATCAACCGCATTTTTGTACGGGAATGGTTGTGCAGGTCCAGGTCAATGCATACAGAGATGGCCTTTTGTGGTGTGTGTAATCTTGGGATTTGTCAACAAAAAAACGGATTAAATCTGTTATAATGGCGTCGAATAGACAGGTGGAGGAGGCGTATCATGACATCTTACGAAACCACGCGCTTTGAGATGAATTTAAATAAAGACGCAGAGGCCGAAGCCATTCTCCGAGAAGTCGTTGAGGCGCTTCGCCAAAAAGGCTACGAACCAGTTGGACAGCTGGTTGGCTATTTAATGTCTGGCGATCCAACTTATATTACGAATCACTTGGGTGCACGCGGCAAAATTCGTCGTATGGAAAGAGATGAACTCATCGAAGTTATTCTGAAGCGCTATTTATCCCATTTGGATTAATAGAAAGATTGGATTCAATTTCCATGAGATATATGGGTATTGATTATGGTACGGTACGGATTGGTGTCGCCGTCAGTGATCCTTTGGGCGTTGTTGCACAGGGGATCGAAAGTATTCGCGTCAAAAAACACGAGCCAGAGGCACATTTGATGCGGCTGCTTGAATTGGTCAAAGCCTATGAGATCGGCACGATTGTGCTCGGTCTGCCCCGCCGAACAGACGGAAAAGTGGGTTCGTCCGAACTGGGGGCCAGAGCGCTTGGAGATTGGCTTAAAGAACAGGTCGATATTCCGGTGGTCTTATGGGACGAACGGTTTACCTCTACGATTGCCAATCGAATTTTGCAGAACAGTACGGTTAAAAAGCAAGCACGCCGAGATGTGGTGGATCAAGTTGCAGCAGAAGTACTGTTGACAGATTATTTAAATCAATGTCGGAAATCTGCCTTTTAGAGGCTATTGTGATATAATACACCCAAATTATATGGCCGATGATCATTGGCTGATGGAGGAAAGATCATGTCTCAGTTTATGGCAAATTCAGAACACGAACATGAACATCCAGCTGATTGCAGTTGTGGTTGTGGTGGTCACCAGTTTCATGAAGCTTTTGAAGATTTAGATCTCGAAGAAGCGATGGTAACCATGGTCGATCAAGATACCGGAGAAGAATTCACCTTCATCTTAGCAGATGAGTTCGAATTCGACGGCCATGTCTACTGCCTCTTACTGACCATGGACGAAGAGCCGAGCGCTGTATATGTGCGTGTGGAGGAAATGGAAGACGGTACAGAAGGGTTTGTCAGCTTGGAAGACGACGAATATGATCGTGTTGACGAAGAATATAGTCGTTTATGCGAAGAAGAAGCAAATCAAGAAGATGCATAATCATTTTAAATGGTTTGGTGATGAGAGGTGGGGCAAGGTTTGCTCCGCCTTTTGACATCTTATAAAGGCAAAGCAACAGTATGAAAAAAAGTGCTCAATCAGCTTCGCAAAATCAACAGATCTTATCCGCTCGATCAGCGCCACGTTCGGACAAGCCAATTCAAGCTAAGCAAGAACAGCGGTATCGACAACCCAGAGCTGCGCAAAATGGGGGCAATGTCAAAAAGTCAGCTGTTCAAGATTTGGTCAAAGCCCGTAAAAATGAGACCCTGGCTATTATCGAAGATGTGGATAATGGGCATGAGTTTTATGTCAGCATGGTGGATAAATTTGTTTTTGCCAACCGGCAATATGTCGCCATGAGCGTATTTGATCCTGAAGCAAGTTTAAGAGATGAGCCCGAATTTGTGCTTATGCGATTTGATATCAGTGACACAGGGGAGCATTATTATCAATCTATTCGAAATAAAAAAGAATTAGATGCAGTCTTTGATTGTTTCTTCGATCGGTATGTTAAATTATTGAGCCGCTAACCCCTTCGCGCATATCCAGGCGATCACCGACAGATAACGGTGATTTTTGCCTGTTTTTAATCACGGCTTTATGTTGTGCCGTAGATGACAGTTTGGAAACAGGAGTTTTATTTTGGAATCAGCATCTTCACTGTTTAAACCTGTGGATATTCATTTAAAACCTTTATATGATCACTATTACAATTTGAGTCAGAATCGAATATCAGACGTCCATTTTGTCAGTCGGATGGCCTGGCAAGCCGCTTTTCAATATGAATGGGCACTGATTGAAGACGCACTTGTTTTGGTCAGTCCGAATTCATGTTTTTCAACCATCCATTTTTCCATGCCATTGGGTGTGACTTCGTCAGAACAGATGTCGCGTATTCTAGATGTGCTCTGGGCAGATTTTGCCCCTGTTTTTGCCGCCCAAACAGGTAAACCGGCGCATTTGCGGTTTCTCTGTCTGGAAAAATCGGACATGGACTATTTTAAATTTTTGCCCAATTATCAGTCTGACTTTTTAATGAAGCCAGCTTTTTCGGACTATGTGTACCAACAAAAGGATTTGGCAACACTTCAGGGTAAGTTTTATAACGGCAAACGGAATCATGTGAATAAGTTTATGCG
>JAEZVR010000011.1 GCA_023420715.1 Bacillota bacterium
GGGATGATCTTGCCAGCACTAATGGTGCCATGCCCGACGTTGGCATATAAATCGTCAATCGATTTAAAATTATATCGTCGCATCACGGGCTCTAAAAAAGGCGGTTTAATCAGCTGAGCAATCGTAAAGCCCGTCTTTTTAATTTCACGCTCTACCGTCTCCTTGCCGTGAACAATGTCTTCTTCGCGCATCTCCTGTTTAAACCAATGCCGAATTTTACTTTTTGCCCCCGTGCTCTTAACCAGTTTCAACCAATCTCGACTGGGTCCATTCACCTTATCTGAAGTTAAAACTTCGATGATATCGCCATTTTGTAATTCATAAGACAAAGGTACAATACGTCCATTCACCTTAGCCCCATACATCGCGTTCCCCACCCCTGAATGGATGGCATAAGCAAAATCAATCGGAACAGCCCCACCAGGTAATGAAACCACATCTCCACGCGGGGTGAACACATAGACCTCTTCATCGACCAATCCTGTTTTAAGTGCATCCAGATACTCATTGGCATCTTTCATATCCTTTTGCCAATCGAGCAATTGACGTAACCAGGCAAGTTTTTTATCGTAACCATCATCCTGAGATTGTGGATGCTGACCTTCTTTATATTTATAGTGTGCCGCAATACCAAATTCTGCCACTCGATGCATGTTATGGGTTCGAATTTGCACCTCAAAAGGCATACCTTTTGGCCCAATAACCGTGGTATGCAAAGATTGATACATATTTTGTTTGGGCGTTGCAATATAGTCTTTAAACCGTCCTGGCATCGGATGGTACATCTCGTGGACTTGACCCAAGACGGCATAACAAGCGCTAACATTGTCCACAATAATGCGGCAAGCAAATAAGTCATAGATTTCGTCTATGGTTTTGTGTTTGCTCATCATCTTGCGATAGATACTATAGAAATGTTTCGGCCGTCCCTCAATTTCGGCCTCTATCCCCATTTTTTCAATGGCTTCATTGAGTTCACCAACCACTTGATCCAAATAGGCTTCGCGCTCTGAACGACGCTGCGCAATACTGCCAACCAATTCATAATAAGCCGTGGTATTGAGATAGCGAAAACATAAATCTTCCAATTCCCATTTCCACTTATATATCCCAAGTCGATGTGCCAAAGGGGCATAAATATCGAGTGTTTCCCGCGATTTAACTTGCTGTTTATGTGGCGGCAGATGTTTCATCGTGCGCATATTGTGCAAGCGATCCGCAAGCTTAATAATAACGACACGAATGTCCCTGGCCATGGCGAGAAACATTTTGCGGAAGTTTTCTGCTTGCAATTCTTCTTTAGAATGAAAAGAAACCTTATCTAATTTGGTGACACCATCGACCATTTCGGCAACGTTATCGCCAAACAAGGCGGCAATTTCCGTTTTAGTCCGACCGGTATCTTCAACCGTATCATGTAAAAGGGCAGCACAAAGCGTATCACAATCCATTTCGAGCTCTGTCAGTATTTCTGCCACCGCCAATGGATGAATAATATACGGCTCCCCTGTTGCGCGTTTTTGATGCTCATGAGCCTGTAGCGCATAATCTATCGCTTGTTCAATTTTTTCCTGATCTCCATCTGGTGCATAACCCTTATACAATTGAATCAGTCGATCACTCACCTGATGAATATGTCTTAATTCTTTATCTGTCAATATCTGTAACTCCCCGATCCAGCCTGGATTGGATCGCCTTTAATAACGACGTTTCTTTTAATTGAATCCGTGTATTTACCGCAATAAGAACCACGCTCATTATACGATATTCCACATGATCCTTCAGATACAGACCCAACAAACCCGCTTCTTCATAAATACGCAAAACAAGCACAAAAGCATCCGCGTTTAACGAACCGATTTTTGTCATTGCAGTTGCACAAGCTTCGTAAGCCAAATCCAATTCCCAAACACCAGATCCGTCTGGTAAAACCGCACACAACCACTTATAAATTTGTGTTAACCAGACTGGATCAGCAGCTTGTCGAATGGCTTCTAAATCAAAAGCTGTTAAAGGCTCGCGCAATTTGTTTGTGCAATCAAGATCACCCATTTGTGAAGGTGAAGATTCGTGCAAACAAAAATCTTTAACCACCAATTGAACATTTTTCATATTTTGCCAAACATTAATTTGAGGGGTTGCAATCAAATCGACCGTCCCTTTATAGAGCTGCTCAAGATCCATCCCGCGTCTAAAAGCTACGGCTTGTATCGGCAAATCCGAACGGGTATCGTCCCAGACATAAAACATCAAATGTTCCTTATTTTTGCCGATTCGCTTCGCCTTTGTGACGGTCAGCTGTTCAAATTTTAATTGAGGGGCTGGAAAATCTTTGCCAAATGGTTCTAATTGCTCAAGCAACGCCAAACAATCCAAATTAATTTCATGCAAGGTGGCCAATGTGTCCCAAACCTCTATCTGACGTACTGGAAAACCTCGATCTTGTTGTCCCATATAAGCCTGAAGTGCAGCCCTAAACTGTGGCAGCGCAGAAACAGTTAGACGCAATCCAGCAGCCTGGGCATGCCCACCGAAGGAAAGCAAGTGATCTTTGCCAGCTTCTATTGCTGTGCGCAGATTGAAGCCATTAAAAGAACGGGCTGATCCGGTGAGCATACCATCCTGATCTTCTGAAAAAACAATGACGGGACGCAAAAATGCCTGGGTCAGACGAGCAGCAATCACACCGATAATACCGAGGTGCCAATTTTTTCCACGAACCAGTAAAATATCATCTGCCAAACAGGTGGGATCTCTCTGAATCCCCTGATAGACGGACGTTAAAGTCTCTTGCTCAATCGAGCGCCGCGCCTGATTTAAATCCTTTAATCTTTGGGCCAAGATATATAGGTCATCCACTTTGCGTTCAATTAAACATTGAACAGCCGTTTGGCTATCTCCCATACGACCTGCGGCATTAAGGGCCGGCCCTAATTTGAAGGCGACTGTTTCTGCTTGCACCTGAAAAACAGAAGTCTCCAATAAGGTCTGCAATAATATCCGCAAGGATGGTCTTGGCGCTTGGTTCATTCTTGCCAAACCCACTTTGACCAAGTGGCGGTTTTCACCGAGCAACGGCATCAAATCTGCAATCGTTCCAATGGTGGCAAAATCTGTTTGTTCTAACCAATAATCATCGCTTAATCCCAATGCCACACTTAAGGCTTGTACCAATTTTAATGCCACACCAGCCCCAGACAATAAGACATCTGGGGGGAGAATATCCTGACGCATTGGATTGACAACGGCGATACAAGTTGGTATTTCCGCCAGACAATGGTGATGATCTGTCACAATGACATCGATACCAGACTGTTGCAGCTGTTCAACCTCCTGCAAAGAGGTTGAGCCACAATCGACTGTAATCACTAATGTCGCTTGAATCGCCTGAACAAAATGTATGCCTTTTTCGGATAAGCCATAGCCCTCATCCAAGCGATCTGGTATGTACCAATGGGCCTGCACCCCGACTCGTTCCAAAAATCGTAAGAGAATGGCCGTCGCCGTTACCCCGTCAGCATCATAGTCTCCGTGAATCAGTATCACTTCTTTGTGCTGAATAGCCTGACAAATGCGTAGACAGGCTGCTTTCATATCGGGAAGTAAAAATGGATCAGAAAAACCCGCCGTGGCCTGATCAGGATCGAAAATCAAAGTATGAGCATCCAATTGACGGCTCGCCAACAAGCGAGCGAACAACGAATCGCCTTCTGATCCACTTGGACTGCTTTGTTGCCACGCTTGTCGTCTTAACATGGATACCTCACACGACCAATCGCAATCTCTCGATCATGACAAATCTTCTTGCCGTTGATCAAAGGGTGTATATGATCTTCTTTTTTGGACATTTTTATAGGCTGGTCGAATAATACGTCCACAAGAAATCAGTTCCTCTAAACGATGGGCACACCAGCCCGCAATCCTGGCGGTTGCAAAAATCGGGGTAAACAAATCTTCAGGAATACCCAGCATGTTATAAATAAAACCAGAATAAAAATCGACATTCGCACAGACGATTTTGCCATTTTGTTTCACTTCATCAAAAACCTCTGGCGCTAAAGACTCAAATAAGCGATAGAATTCATACTCCGCCAACCGATTCTTTTCTTTTGCCAAATCCTTTGCATATCCACTGAGCAAACGCGCGCGCGGATCTGACAAAGTATAAACGGCATGGCCGATTCCATATACTAAACCACTGCGATCATAGGCCTCCCCCCGTAAAAGCGCCCGCAAATAATCGCGCACTTCAGCTTCGTTATCCCAATGACGAATGGTGGCTTTCGCATCTTCCATCATATGATAGGCACGACCAGCCGCTCCACCATGCTGAGGACCTTTGAGCGAACAAATACCCGAAGCAATAGCCGAATAGGTATCTGTCCCCGTGGAGGTTACACAGCGTGTGGTAAAGGTCGAATTATTTCCCCCGCCATGTTCGGCATGAACAACTAGGGCCAAATCCAAAATTTTGGCCTCAAGCGGTGAAAATTCACCGTCTGGGCGAAAGAGTTGCAAAATATTCTGAGCCGTATTAAAAGTCTCATTCGGAAAATGAATAAAGAGACTTTCACCATCAATATAATGGCGTTTTGCCATGTAGGCATAGGCCACCAGCAGCGGAAACTTGGCCAAGAGCTCCATACTTTGACGGAAAACGTTTTCGATCGTAATGTCGTCTGGCATTTGATCATAAGCATAAAGTGCCAAAATGGAACGCGCCAATTTATTCATAATATCTCGGCTGGGCGATTTGAAAATCATATCTTCCACAAATAAGTTTGGCAAACATCTGACCTGGGCCAAATGCGTTTCAAACTGGGCAAGAGAGGCCGCATCAGGCAACTCACCAAAAATGAGTAAATAGGCCGTTTCTTCAAAGCCAAAACGATTTTCATCGTAAAAGCCGTGTACCAAATCGGACAGGGCAATGCCCCGATAAAAAAGCTTTCCATCGACAGGCAGGCGCTCGCCATCATCGACATAATAGGAAAAGACTTCTCCAACACGTGTCAATCCAACCAAAACACCTGTGCCATTTTCGTTGCGCAAACCACGCTTCACACTGTAGTTTGTGTATAAATGAGGCTCTATTGGCTGAGCAGGCACAGAGGCCTTAAACCGATCAATTTGATTGTAAACCGCACACATAAGGTCACCTCACTCTATTTTGATGCATTTTTTGTGTCGTTCAATAAACCGCCCGCAATCAAGATACGCGCTTGTCTCGGTGAAATCTGAATACTCATTAGATAGGTTTCTGCCTTTGATTCATTGCGCACCACAACCTCTGCCGTCTCCACAGCAGCCGCAATCTGTTGAGGCGCATCGCAGATCACGAGCTGATCGCCATCCGTTACACGGTCATAATCTGATTCATGCACAAAAACCAACGGCAAAATGCCATTATTCATCAAATTTGCCTGATGAATGCGGGCAAACGATTTGGCCAATACACCTTTTATCCCCAACTGCAAGGGCGCCAAGGCAGCGTGTTCACGGCTCGAACCTTGACCATAGTTATGCCCAGCCAAAATAAAGCCACCACCAGACTGCTTCGCTCTGTCTGGGAAATCGGGATCGCATGGACTCAAACAGTAATTGGCCAAATAAGGAATATTTGAACGATAAGGCAACAACTTGGCATCTGAAGGCATAATGTGATCCGTCGTAATATTGTCATCTAAACGAATCAGCACAGAACCAGAAACCTGTTCTGGCATGGGTTGATTGACGGGAAAGGGTTTAATATTGGGACCGCGGACCACCTCAATATCTGCCGTTGAATCTGCTGGCATCACAATAAGGTTGTCATTCACTAAAAATGATTCAGGTATTTCCACATGAGGTGGGGTAAGATCACGATCTCTTGGATCCGTTAAAAAGCCGGTCAGTGCACTAACTGCTGCAACTTCTGGACTCACCAAATAGACTGAAGCAGACTTGGTTCCAGATCGTCCATAAAAATTCCGATTGATGGTACGAAGCGAAACCCCGTTTGATCTTGGCGATTGCCCCATACCAATGCACGGCCCACAACCAGACTCCAGAATACGGGCACCCGCTTGAATCAATTTA
>JAEZVR010000012.1 GCA_023420715.1 Bacillota bacterium
ATCATGGATTGTGTCACGGCACCGCCGTCTCAAGTGCAGGCGCAATTTTATGATTTATGGCAAGCAGATCCTGTAGATGCTACAAATTGGGCTTATGCCTTTGCCCAGCGCACACATTACATCAGGGCAGAGCGCATCGCAAAAGATCTACACTGGTCTGTACCCTCTCCTTATGGGGAGATCGAAATCAGCATTAATCGATCAAAGCCCGAAAAAGATCCAAAGGCCATCGCACTGGCAGGAAAGCAGCAAGCAACGGGGTATCCGGCTTGTCTCCTATGCTGTAGCAATGAGGGTTATGCTGGACATCTGACGCATCCGGCCCGACAAAATCATCGGATGATTGAGCTACCCATTCAAGACAACCAATGGTTTATGCAATACTCGCCTTATGTTTACTACAATGAACACGCGATTTTTTTACATGCCGATCATCATCCCATGAAAATCGATCGACATTGTTTTTCTCAATTAATGGCCATTATTGATGCCGTGCCACATTATTTTGTGGGCTCGAATGCGGATTTGCCAATTGTGGGGGGATCGATTTTGGCGCATGAACATTTCCAAGGTGGCAGGCATGTTTTCCCCATGGAAAAAGCCCCTGTCATGGAATCGGTGCATTTTGAGGCCTATCCGTCTGTACAGGCGGGATATGTGCATTGGCCATTAACTGTATTGAGGCTGCGTTCAGACGATCCAGCGTCTTTGGTTGATTTGGCGGATCATATTTTGCAAACCTGGCGGGGTTATTCAGATACGGATCTGAATATTTTACATGAAAGTGATGGTGTCCCACACAATACCATTACGCCGATTGCAAGACGACGTGGATCAGCTTATGAATTAGATCTTGTGTTGCGCAATAACCGTACCACTGATGAACGCCCCATGGGACTTTTCCATCCGCGTGAGGCCTATCATCACATTAAAAAAGAAAATATTGGGCTCATTGAAGTCATGGGTTTGGCGATTTTGCCAGCTAGGTTGACCCAAGAACTTGAAGCCTTGAGCAAGGCCTTGATTGAGCACACATCTTTAGAAACGCCGGATTTAGCTCAACATGCGGCATGGGCAATGGATGTTGCCCAGCGTCATCATCTAACCGCAGAGAATGTGGAAGATATCCTCAAGGCAGAAGTTGGTGCGGTCTTTGTGCAGGTTTTAGAAGATGCAGGCGTGTATCCACAGTCAGAGGAAGGCAAAGCGGGGCGGAGACGATTTATTGAAGCTTGTGGTGGCGATATGCAGTCTTTGGAAAATTAAAAGGGCATATATCGCGCAACCTGGGCAAGTTTGATGAGCGGAAGGCAGGGCAGTATCCTGCCTTCTTTTTGATTGTTGCGGGTGCATTGTATAATACCTACAAAAGGAGGGTTAGGGTGTATCGTCAACATCAGGTCGCTGAGAAGCATCAGCCGCATCGCAAAAAGTGGCGCAGACCACCTCAACACATCATCCTGATTGGTATGCCGGGTAGCGGTAAGTCGACGATTGGTAAACGGCTTGCAACCGCGATGCATTGGGATTTTGTTGATACAGATGATGTTTTGCAGGCACAGAATGCGGGTAAAACTGGGGAATTGTTAGACAAATTGGGCAAAACGGCTTTTATGGCAATCGAAACAAAAGCTGTCATCAGTGTCCGGCCACAGAAACCGACTGTCATTGCGACGGGTGGAAGCGTTGTCTATAGCCATCGGGCGATGCTTCACTTACGGCGGCTGGGCTATGTGGTGTATTTGGATCCGCCTTTATATCGGCTCAAACGGCGTTTGGGCGATTTAAAAGCTCGAGGGGTGGTGCTTCAGCCAGGACAGACGTTGGATGACCTATGGTTAGAGCGTCGCAAGCTCTATTGGCGTTATGCGGATATTGTCTTTGAAACGAAACGGTTATCTGCTAAACAAATTATTGATCGTTTAATTTGTTTATACCGTTTCATGACAGATTAAATTGGTGATGATTTGGCAGTTGATGTGATATTCAGTGAAAATCATACATCGGAACGAAAGGGAAGTGGATGTCTAAGAAAGCAAAACGCTACGAACCGATTTTACCCATGACAGACTATGGCATTGATTTTGTCGATCAATTGCGCCAACAGCTTAAGCGTGGTAAGTTGCGAAGCAAAGCGCCGGCGGATTACGCCAATCATCCACATTATATTAATCGGGAATTGAGCTGGCTTTCATTCAATCAGCGGGTGTTTCAAATGGCGCAAAACCCAGAAACGCCATTGATGGAACGCCTTAACTTCTTGACGATTACCCAATCGAATTTAGATGAGTTTTTTATGGTTCGTGTGGCCAATTTACATCGGGCTCAAAAACAGGGATCGAAAAAAAAAGATCTGTCTGGTATGACAGCGATGGAGCAATTACTGGCGATCAGTGAGATGACGCATGTCCTGACGGATGATGTTTATGCCGTGTACAACGACAAAATCTTGCCTAAGCTACAGGAGAAAGGGGTTCGCCTGCGAAAAGTTCGTCAATTAACAAACCCACAAAAGAAAGCGGTTGCAACCTATTTTGACACGGTGGTCTACCCGATTTTGACTCCGATTGCAGTCGATCGCGGCCGCCCCTTTCCCTTGGTCTATAATCAGA
>JAEZVR010000076.1 GCA_023420715.1 Bacillota bacterium
CACCTGAATTAGCGCATCGCTATCAGACAGAATATACAAACTTGGGTTTTGATGTGCTGGTGACGGACCTAGGCCATCGCCAAGAAATTAAGGAATGGTTTACTCATCATATTCAAGGTCAGCTCATTGCCTTTGCAGGACCATCGGGGGTCGGCAAATCGACCTTGTTTAATGATTTGGTTGCTGATGATGTGATGTCTATTGGCGAAATCAGTGACAAACGTCAACGGGGCAAACATACGACGCGTCATGTGTATTTGCATGCCGTTCAGGGTGGTTTTTTAACCGATACACCAGGTTTCACGTCTTTGTCTTTGCTTGATTTAGGGATTGAAGCGACACAACTCTCTGTGGGATATCCAGAATGGCAGGATGCAGCTGAAAAATGTCACTTTAATGGCTGTACACATCGACAAGAACCAAATTGTGCGGTAAAACAAAGGATAGAAGATCAAAAAAAGATGCGGCCAGATTTAGCTGATCTCTTTCAACAGCGTTATGAGCGATATGTTGCCTTTTATAATCAACTGTCGTCCATTCCCAATTATGAACGCAGGAAAGTCGGCATTCGAAAGGCAAAGCATTAAGGGGGACTTTTATGAAACTAAAACCTTATGCAGCGTGTCAAAATGACGTTTTAATATCACCTTCAATTTTATCTGCTGATTTTGCAGCTTTAGGTGCGGATATTGCGCGTGTTAGTGAAACAGCTGACACGATTCATGTTGATGTGATGGATGGACGTTTCGTGCCGAATCTGACCATTGGTATGCCAGTGGTCAAAGCGATTCGTCCTTATACGGATTTGCCGATTGATTGTCACCTCATGATCGAAGATCCTGCCCGTTATGTTGAGGCTTTTGCAGAAGCTGGGGCAGATCTAATCACCGTTCATGCGGAGACTTGTCCACATTTACATCGGGTGACTCAACAAATTAGAGCTTGCGGCTGTGGGGTGGGTGTTGTTATTAATCCTGCTACCTCATTGTCTGCCTTGGAAGAAATACTGCCCGAGGTGGATCTCGTCTTATTAATGAGTGTCAATCCAGGTTTTGGCGGACAAGCTTATATAGAAAGTGTGACAGATAAAATTCGAAGGTTGCGTCGACAAATGCAAGAACGGGATATCCAAGCCCACATTCAGGTGGATGGCGGTGTGGGTCCATCGAATATTCAAAAACTATGGGAGGCAGGAGCCAATTGTTTTGTGGCGGGTAGTTCGGTTTATGGCAAGCCCGATCCTGTTCAGGCCATTTCAGAATTAAAATCATGCGCGCGCTCATCCTTTTAGCTGGTCCCGTTGCACCCCTTGATCAAGCCCCATTCTTGCCCTATATTCAAGCCTATGCAGAACAAGCAGACTATATTGTGGCGGCTGATGGTGGTTGGCATAATGCACAACTTTATCAAATTCAGCCGCATGCCTTTGTCGGGGATTGTGATTCATTGTCAGCAGTGGAATATCGGCAATTAAGTCGGACAACGATCCCGCAACAGTTTTATCCAGTTCGCAAGGATCAAACCGATGGCGAAATCGCTCTAGCTGACTGTATTGCCAAAGGGGCAAGAGAACTCATGGTTGTCGGATCCTTGGCAAGTTGTCGTCCGGATCACGTTTTTGGCAATATCTTGTTGCTCTTGAATCGAGCCGCCACCTTTGCCAAACCTCCGGTATACACGGATGGCCATTCTTGGCATTATTTGCTTGGTGCACCTTATGATTTTGATTTTAAAAAGGTGTTTGGCACACAGTTGGATGCGAAATCTTGGTGTTTATCCCTGATACCGTTTACACATGAGGTGACCGTGATTCAGAGTCAGGGTTTGTCTTATCCGTTATCGAATACTCGGATTCAATCAGGTACGAGTCTTGGGCAAAGCAACGAGCCTAAAACAGTTTTGAGTGAAGTCGCTTTTAAGTGTGATATTGAACCACCTGGAACCCTGTTATGTTCATTGGTTCCATCAGATCGGGAGGAAAAGGATGCTTATCAGAACAAATGAATTACCTGAACAGATTCGAGAACATGCTTATGGTGGTGCAGGAAGACTGCTTTGCCGTACCTTGTTAACGCCGGAACAATGGCGCGGAGAATTAAAGCTGTGCAATCGGTTGCGATTAGAACCAGGTTCGGAAATTGGTGTACATCAGCATCAGACAGATTTTGAATTGTATTATATTCTGTCTGGAACGGGCACCTTAAATGATCACGGGGAAGAAAAACAGGTCATTGCCGGAGATTTGGTTTATACGGCCGATGGCGAATCTCATAGCCTCATGAATACTGGGTCAGAGATTTTGGAACTGTTGGCGATCGTCATTGACGAGAATCATCAAAAATGAGGTCAAACGAAAATTGGCGGGCTCGCGTTTGTTGGCAAGACCGCCAAAAATATGCCCAGACTGCTGTTGCGCTATCCATGATGCCGCGTGATGCCCATGAATTTTTAGCTGTGCTCAAACAAGCAACGACAGTTTCTCATCAGCCAGGGCTGTGGTTTGACCTGGTCGAATTTCGCCTGGATGGTTGGTTAGAGAATATGCTTGATCTTGTGCAAAGATCTCCGCAAACTGGCATCGGAAAATGCCATGAAGCAGTGGCACTTATCGCCAAAGATTATCCTCGGCTTTTTAAGGCCAATAATGCTGGCGGCAACGAATCGTCGCAAAGCTTAGCGACTGAAGCGGTGTTAACCCCATCCGTTTTGAATCATTTGTTGCCAGAGCAACAAACAGCTCTTTTTTCCGCCCTGATGACTTGGCTTTGTGCGATCGATCTTGTTCTTTCGCATGTCTTTGGTGCGATCATCTGGACCTTGAGATCAACCAGAGAGGGCGGCACATATTCTGGTGATGTCGCAGATCAAACGTTTTGGTTATCTCTGATCTTAAAACATTTGCATCCCACGCTTGTGGATCTAGAAATGTCCATGGGCCAAGGTGTCATTTTTGATTTATCTCGTTTGGCACATCAAAACGATGTTGGCGTTATCCTCTCCTGGCATGTTTGGGATGGATTACCGATGGTTGGCGCTGTTCAAACGGTTGTCAAACAGATGAAAACAGGCGAACCAACCGTATATAAACTGGCCTTTTTCATCCGAAATCAGGAGGCCTTGAGGCGTTTTGATGCAATACAGAAGCAAGCTGGATTTTCCCCGCATGATCCAGTGATTTGGATTGGTATGGGATCGTATGGAACAACCACTCGAATTCCCACGTTAGACCACACCCCTTTGTTGAGTTTTGCCACGATGGGATTGGCAACAGCGCCGGGCCAATTGTCTTTGGCGGAGATTTGTCGGGCTGTGGCAGTGAAACAATGTCACTTCCTTCAATCTGCCAGGGTTGCAACCCCTGCAACAATGC
>JAEZVR010000091.1 GCA_023420715.1 Bacillota bacterium
ATGTTCCATAAAAACTCATTTCATTGCATGACAGTATCAGTTTTTTCATTATAGCATGTGCCATTTTGGTTCATATTGCAGTCTGAATGGGCAATATTCGCACAAAAAAACCGCCTAGGCTATCCCTAGGCGGTCTTTCTTATTGCAATCCTCGAGCGGAATATCCGTCGTGCTTAATAAAAGGCTTCGTCTGGAATGGTTATCCCCCCAGTGATAGCACTCCGTTTTAATTTAGAGCATTGCAAAAACGCACTCTTTCCTATTTCTCGCACCCCAGAACCAAGCTCAACTTTTTCTAGGTTTTCACAACCCCAAAACGCGCTATCTCCAATTTTTGTCACCGAATCTGGGATCTTAATTTCTTTCAAATTGTCACAAAAACTAAATGCATGCTCTGGTATTTCTTTTAGATTTGCCGGAAGCTCCACTGTTTCCAAACTTTTTAAACGACTACATACCAAATCGCCCAAAATCGTATCTGGGTTTTCAAACGAAATATGCTTTATATTGGTTGGTATATCAGTATAAACATCTTCTTCTTTTGGAGTACGTGATAAACGGTGAGCAGCTTCACAAACTTTTGGAATAACCAATTCTGTCTGTTTTTTGCCTTTTTCCGTTAGTCCATCGATAACCAGTTTTTCCTTCTCGCTTCTGTTAAATCCATAATAAGACCACTCAAATAGGTCTGCATTAACCGGTTTTTCATATCCTGGAGGAAATTTAAATGAATCATCTTGACCTCCCTTAGTCGGTTCGCCCGCCTTTGCGCCACAGCTCACCAGACCAACACATACGCCCAGTGCAACCACCACTGACATCATTTTCTTCATTTTCTTCATTTTTTTCATTTGTCTTTCTCCTTTGTCCCAATCATTAATTCCATGAGCGTCCAATTTCCCTCGGCTCTGCCCTTGGACACTTCAGACTCTTTTTGTTCTTCACTCAACTTGTCCCGAACATGTACTGGACAAAGTCCCTTCTGATCCATATAGCCCACATCGCTAAATTGATATTCAATCACCAATTGATTCTCTCGGTTCACAAATCCCCATGCTTTATCTTTATCTAATCTACCTCTTTAAAGCAAATGAGCAATCTATCCAAAAATATTTTGCTCTCAAAGTAGTCTCTTTGTATCACATTTTTTCAAAAAAATTTACGATAAAGATGAAATTATATATATCTGTCTGTTTTGAAAATTTCTCACTTTAATCGATAGTTTTGAGTTTTCATCCGCTTTAAGGCACAAAAAAAGTGCCCCTTAGGGCACTTTGGCGGAGAAGGAGGGGTTCGAACCCTCGCACGCTTTCACGTCTAACGATTTAGCAAACCGTCCCCTTCAGCCTCTTGGGTACTTCTCCATCTGCTAAATAGCGTGTTTCATTATAGTGGATATAAAATACCGTTGCAAGTCCTATCTAAAAACCATTGTCAATCAACTCATCTGAACTAAAACGAAAAAGGATCTGCCTCCGTTTATTTGCGAAGGCAGATCCTTTAAACTGTATTTTAAAGATATCAGGTGGCTTTAGCCAGACAAGCTTAATCTTCAAACTCTAATGACTGAAAATGATGTGTTGTCGAGGCAGGTTCAGTCACTTTTGGTTCTGTTTCCAACAAATCCTTTTGTTCACCATCTGTTGCAATCAACAAACGATTTTCTGGAATATCCGGCACAGGGGTAATTTCGCGATAATGCTTTATACCAGTACCTGCTGGAATTAATTTACCAATAATGACATTTTCCTTAAGACCAATCAATGGATCCGTCTTACGTTTAACAGCCGCATCTGTCAACACACGGGTTGTTTCCTGGAACGAAGCAGAAGACAAGAAAGAATCTGTCGCCAAAGAAGCCTTCGTGATACCCAGTAATATCTGACTGCCCTCTGCCGGTCTTAAGCCATTTTCTTCCGCGGCTTTGTTGAGCATTCTAAACTCGTAGAGATCAACCATACCGCCGGGCATCATATCGGTATCCCCAGCATCTTCAACACGAATTTTGCGCATCATTTGACGGGTAATAATTTCAACGTGTTTGTCATTAATCTCAACACCGTTGTTTTTATATACCTTCACAACCTCGGAAATAATGTATTTTTGAACCCCTTGTGCACCACTGATTTTCATGATGTCGTGCGGATTAACAGAACCGTCTGTCAACAAATCACCCGCTTCAACATAATCCCCGTCATTCACCAATAAAGGCGCCCCATAGGAAATATTGTATGTCTGTGTTTCAAGTGTTTCCGCATCGGTAATGATGACTTCCCGTTTACGTTTGGTGCCTTCATTGATTTTGATCGTGCCAGAAATCTGTGCCATCACAGCCTGGCCCTTTGGTTTTCTGGCTTCGAACAGTTCCTCAACACGAGGCAAACCCTGTGTAATGTCCTCATTTGAAGCAATACCACCTGTATGGAAGGTACGCATGGTCAGCTGTGTACCTGGCTCACCGATTGACTGAGCAGCCATAACGCCGACTGCTTCACCTTCAACAGTGGGCTGACCAGAAGCCAGGTTAATGCCATAGCAACGTGAACACACACCATGGCGCGCGTGACAAGTGAGCACCGAACGAATCGCAACTTTGGTGATCCCAGCCGCATCAATGGCAACTGCAATGGATTCTGTAATCAACTCATTTTTCGCAACAATTAATTCGTCCGTTTCCGGATGGCGAATATCCAAAGCAGCATAGCGTCCAACAATGCGATCATGCAGGGTTTTTAAGACACGGCGTGCATGATTGGTTCCCGTCATCAATGCCGTGACCTCAATATATTCATCCGTACCACAGTCTTCACCATGAATAATGACATCCTGGGCAACATCGACCAAACGACGTGTCAGGTAACCAGAGTCAGCGGTTTTAAGCGCCGTATCCGAAAGCGCCTTACGCGCACCGTGGGAAGAGATGAAGAATTCAAGCACATTCATACCTTCGCGCAGATTAGACTTAATCGGAATCTCAATGGTTTGACCTGAAGTATCCGCCATGTTACCACGCATACCTGCCAACTGTTTAATCTGAGACATGGTAGAACGCGCACCCGAATCGGACATCATGTAAATTGGGTTCGTCGTCGGTAAGCTTTCTTTTAAAGCCTCCGTAATATCGTCCGTTGTTTTACGCCACACCTTAATGGTTGCAGCTTTACGGCCAGCTTCGTTCATCAACCCTCTTTGATACTGGTTGTAAATCTTATCAACACTGGCTTCTGCTTGTTCGATATAGCGCTTCTTAACATCCGGCACGATCATATCGAAGACACCGATCGAAATGCCACTTCGCGTAGAAGTATGGTACCCAAGCGCCTTAATTCGATCCAGAATCCGAGCGGTTTCTGAAATACCAATTTTTTGGATACATTTTTCGATAATCACACCGAGCTGCTTTTTACCAACCAAGAAATCGATCTCGGGTTGGAGTGCGTTTTCCGGCTGAGTTCTATCCACATAACCTAAATCCTGTGGAATTTCTTCATTGAACAAGAAACGGCCAAAAGTTGACGAAACAATCTGCGTTGCTTCTCGACCATTCACTTTTCCTGTCACACGCACTTTGATCCGTGTCTGGTAGGTAATTTCATTATGGTCATAGGCCATTTGAGCTTCGTCCAGTGAAGCAAAAATCCGGCCTTCCCCTTTAGCACCAGGACGCTCTGTCGTCAGATAATAAATACCCAAAACCATATCTTGTGTCGGCACTGTAACGGGCTTACCATCTTGCGGTTTCAATAAATTGTTTGCCGACAACATCAAGAACCGAGCTTCCGCTTGGGCTTCTGCTGAAAGCGGCACATGAACAGCCATCTGGTCACCATCAAAGTCGGCATTATAAGCTGTACAGACCAATGGATGGAGCTTAATCGCATGACCTTCAACGAGAACAGGTTCAAAAGCTTGGATACCCAAACGATGGAGTGTTGGGGCACGATTAAGCAAGACAGGATGGTCTTTAATGACTTCTTCCAGAATATCCCAAACTTCGTCCGTCGCTTTGTCCACAAGACGTTTTGCAGCCTTAATATTATTGGCATGACCATCTTGAACGAGTCGTTTAATGACGAATGGCTTAAACAACTCTATCGCCATTTCTTTTGGCAAACCGCATTGATGGATTTTAAGTTCAGGCCCAACGACAATAACCGAACGACCAGAATAGTCAACGCGCTTACCTAAGAGGTTTTGACGGAAACGGCCTTGTTTCCCTTTTAGATAATCTGACATCGATTTAAGCGGACGGTTACCGGCACCAGTCACTGGACGGCCACGGCGGCCGTTGTCAATTAAAGCATCTACAGCTTCCTGTAACATCCGTTTTTCGTTGCGCACCATAATATCTGGTGCACCCAAATCCAAAAGCTTATTCAAACGATTGTTGCGGTTGATCACCCGACGATATAGATCATTCAGATCACTGGTTGCAAATCGTCCACCGTCCAATTGAACCATTGGACGCAGATCCGGCGGCAAAACAGGGAGGACGTCGAGCACCATCCAGCTGGGTTTTTGACCAGATTTACGGAAAGCTTCTACAACTTCCAAACGCTTAATAAGTCGAACCTTCTTTTGTCCAGATGATTCTTCTAATTCTGCCTTGATATCCTTGGAGAGTTGGTGGACATCAATTTTTTCAAGCAGCTCCTTAATGGCTTCCGCACCCATCGCCGCCCTAAAACCATTGCGGCCATATTCTTTTTGATACTTGCGGAAATCAAATTCAGTCAATAACTGCTTGAATTCCAAATCCGTTTCACCTGGATCCAAAACAATATAATTTGCAAAGTATAAAACCTTTTCCAAATTACGTGGGGACATTTCGAGAATGAGCCCCATACGGCTTGGAATACCACGGAAATACCAAATATGTGAAACAGGGCAGGCTAATTTAATATGCCCCATCCGTTCACGGCGAACTTTTGCACGTGTGACCTCTACCCCGCAGCGATCACAGACAATACCCTTATAACGAATCTTTTTATATTTTCCGCAATGGCATTCCCAGTCTTTTGTTGGACCAAAAATGCGTTCGCAGAACAAACCGTCACGCTCGGGTTTTTGTGTCCGATAATTGATTGTCTCTGGCTTTTTAACCTCACCATGAGACCATTCTAGAATTTTTTCCGGCGATGCCAAACCAATTTGAATCGCCGTAATGGTATTCATTTCAGACATGTCTTGTTGTCTCCTTCATTTGGTTCACAAAACGACCACTTTAAGCTTCTTCAGGCAGTTCAGATGCTTGCGGCACGACTTCGCCTGTTTCATCTAACACGCCAATCGAAAAACCAACCGCATCCAAAAGGTTTTCTTTTTGATCGCTGGTCATTGTTTCATCCATAAGTAAGCGCTCTAAAGTGGTAGATGAGGTTTCTTCATCGGAAGTTTCTTTGATTTCCAATAAATGACCTTCATCTGTATGAATTTGCACATCTAAGCACAAGCTTTGCAGCTCTTTGATGAGGACTTTAAACGATTCTGGCACACCTGTTTCTGGAATATTATCTCCCTTAACAATGGCCTCGTATGTTTTGGTACGACCGGTAATATCGTCAGATTTAACCGTCAGGATCTCACGCAAAGTGTAAGATGCACCATAGGCTTGAAGTGCCCACACTTCCATTTCTCCGAAGCGCTGACCACCAAACTGTGCTTTACCACCCAAAGGCTGTTGTGTCACCAAAGAGTAAGGACCGATTGAACGAGCGTGAATCTTATCGTCTACCAAATGATGCAGCTTAAGGTAGTACATAATACCGATGGTGACGCGGTTTTCGAAAGGTTCGCCCGTACGGCCGTCATCCAAGACCGTTTTACCGTCTTCATCAATACCAGCCAGGCGGAATGCCTCTTTGACATCGTCCTCCGTTGCGCCATCAAAGACCGGCGTGGCCACCTTCCAGCCCAACGCACGCGCAGCCCGACCCAAGTGCACTTCGAGCAACTGCCCAATATTCATACGTGATGGAATACCCAAAGGATTCAACACGATATCGAGCGGTGTACCATCTGGCAAGAATGGCATATCTTCTTCTGGCATGATG
>JAEZVR010000113.1 GCA_023420715.1 Bacillota bacterium
TGTACCAGTGGGTCAAGGTTTCGGTTGTGTACTCGCCGACAGGCAGGTCGCCTTCCGGTTGTTGATTAATTTTTTTCCATGGATAAGCCGAGCAGATGTGCTGACGCATCTTTTTACCTTCTGGTGTAAAAACGCAGTGCGCGAGATCAAGTAGGTCTTGTCCAGAATAACCATGGCGCAACATATAGTACAAAAAGAAGTCGTGCAATTCATAAGGCCCTGTGGACACCTCAGTATGCTGCGCAATTTGCCCGTTTTGATCCGGTGGGAGTAGTTCTGGACTAATTGGGGTATCGATAATGCGCTGTAAAAGGTTGGCTATGGCGATATCTTCTGGCTGAGCTTGCTTTTCGTATGTCGCAGCAATGACCGAAATGACATGGCGCAGTAGCGTTTTGGGAATACCGGCATTAATGCCATACATGCTCATTTGATCGCCATTGTATGTGCACCAGCCCAAAGCAAGCTCGCTGAGATCTCCAGTTCCGACGACAATACCGCCCACTTGATTCGCAACATCCATTAAGATTTGTGTGCGCGCTCTTGCCTGTGCATTTTCGTAGGTGATGTCATGCTGATTGATGTCGTGGCCGATGTCATTAAAATGCTGGGTGACAACGTCTCGAATGGGTATTTCGCGAAGCGTCACACCGAGGGCTTTTATAAGGCCGACAGCACTTTGATAGGTATGATCTGTTGTGCCAAAACCCGGCATCGTAATACCAATAATATCGGACAAAGGCCAATTGCGCAGACGATAGGCATGACAGGTTGCCATTAGAGCTAAGGTTGAATCTAATCCGCCAGAAATGCCGATAACCGTTTTGGTCGATTGGATGTGGGTCAGACGGCGGATGAGCGCTTGTGCCTGTATATTTAGGATTTCTAAACAATGACTGTGCCGTTCTTCTGGTGCATCTGGAATAAAGGGATGCGGCGAAATGGGACGAAGCGCGAGCCAATGTTTGGGATCGATGTTGTGAGGATGAACGGTTTCAATGGTTGACAAGATGGGAAGCTGTTCGAAGTTGACCATCTGAAAGCCTTGATTTTGCATACGGGCCTGGCGCAGGTATTGCAAATCGATGGGTGCAATACATAGGGTTTCGCCAGACGAAAAAATGGGTTTTTCGGCAAGGAGGCGGCCATTTTCTGCGATCATTGCGTGCCCGCCAAAAACCAAGTCTGTTGAGGATTCATCTGTGCCTGCGCCACTGTAGACATAGGCAGCATTGAGGCGGGCGCTTTGTTGTAAGACGAGTTGCCGACGATAAGCTGTTTTACCGATCAGTTCATTGCTCGCAGATAAATTGACGATAACCTCGCAGCCGGATAAGGCTAGTTGAGTGCTAACAGGTTGTGGTGCCCATAAATCTTCGCAAATTTCACAGCCGATCCAATAGGTGGTGCCGTTGAGCTGATATTGGATTTTGCCCTGACCAAAGGGAACCGTTTGCCCTGCATAACAACACGAGCTGGGTTCATTTGTTGAACTTTGGTAGGGTGTAAACCAGCGTTTTTCGTAGAATTCACCGGTATTGGGCAAATAGGTTTTTGGGATAAAGGCACATAACCGACCGGCATGAATGGCTAAGGCACAATTGTAGAGCGCCTGCTCATGGATGATCGGGAGCCCGACAAAAATGAGCAAATTTTCCCACTGCTCGGAGGCTTCAGCCAGTTTTTTTACGGCTTTTTCGGTTGCCTCATGTAGTGCTGGTTGAAAAAACAAATCGCCACAAGTATAGCCAGTTAAAGATAGTTCTGGAAAGACCAACACGCAGACGCCTTTTTGTGCGGCTTTCTGGGCTGTTTCAATCAGATCATTAACGGTTTCTAAGGGTTGAGCCAATTTGAGTGGCGGGGTGGCTGTGGCAACGGGCAATAAGTTTAAAGTCGACATGGAAGTTCCGTTCTAGGCCGTGAATGGCGCATCAAATCCGAGTGTTTCGATTTTCGTATCATTATAATATTTTGATCGTTTTATGATCAATTATGTTAAACTATCAAAAGATTTAGTGGGTTTGAAATCAGCGCTTTGCTTGATGAAATGAGGGATTTATGAAACATCGTCGGTTGAATGCAGTCGTTGATTATTTAAAAATTCACCATCAGGCGACAATTGAGGAGTTAGCTACTGCTTTTAACGTCAGTGAGATTACGGTTCGGCGCGATCTGAAGCTATTAGATGAACAAGGTGTGATCAATAAAGTTTATGGTGGCGCCGTTTATAATTTCGATCGCATTCATCAGAAATTGGAAATTCCCATCTCGAAGCGTCAAGCAGAAAATATTTTGGCAAAGCAGACCATCGGTGAGTTGGCGGCTGGATTGGTTGAAGAAGGCGATACCATATTTATTGATACCGGTTCGACCGTCTATCGAATGAATCCTTATTTACAGGGGATTAAGGATTTAACCATTGTCACCAATTGTTTGGATGCACTCTTGGCAGGATCTACCCTAAAAGGTGTTCGGCTGTTGACGGTTGGTGGCATTTTTCAGGCGGATACGCATTCCTTTGCAGGCAGTTATAGTGAATATTCGCTGGATCGATATAGCTTCAACAAGGCCTTTATTGCGGCTGTTTCTGTTTCGCCAGAACGCGGGGTTTCCAATAACAATATCTATGACACTGCCATTAAGCGTACTGCGATTAAAAATAGTCAAAAATCCTATTTGGTTGTGGACAGCAGTAAATTCTTTTTGGATGCGTTTAATAATTTTGCTGCATTGACAGAATTTTCTGGCATCGTCACCGATAGTTTGCCAAATCAACAATTGGCAGACTATTGCCAAGAACATCAAATCGATTTGCGGTACAAAGTAGAAGAGGAAGAAACACATGACGGCATCTAAGTCTATTTCCCTTTTTGAACGGCGGGGATCTGCCATTATCCGAGATTTTTTGATTTGTATCTTTGGGGCGATACTCTATGCCTTTATGATGAATGAGTTTCTCATGCCCTTTAAGTTCATCAGTGGTTCTGTGACGGGTATTGCACAGTTGCTGGCTTTTGTTTCGGGCAGTTTGGTCCCTGCTCACATCCAGCCTAATTTGACAGGTATCTATTTGTTGCTGCTCAATATCCCTTTATTTATTTTGGCGACTAAATTATCGAATCGCTTATTTATTTACAAAACCATTGTGACGGTTATTTTTCAAACGCTGGCTTTTTCGATTATACCGGTGCCCAACACACCTCCGGTTCAAGATCCGTTGACCGCTTGTGCATTAGTTGGCATTATTGGCGGTATCGGTATTGGCCTGACGCTTAAAAGCGGCGGCTGTACAGGCGGTTTAGATATTTTAGGTTTGTATTTAGCCACGAAAAGAGGGAATTTTAGCGTCGGCCGGATTTATATTGTCGTCAGCATTTTAATTTATGCGGCTACCTTTATTCGATTCGATTTGGAAACGACGATTTATTCCATTATCTATACCTTTATCTCATCATTTGTCATGGATAAGGTGCATTTTCAAAACATCAAGGTCGTGGCATGGATTATTACAGATCATGAAGAAATTCAGGATTTCATTATTCATCAGCTCAATCGGACCGCAACCAAATGGGTTGGCCAGGGCATCTATTCTGGTTCGCAGAAAAATATCTATATGACGACGGTTTCAAAATTTGATGTCATGCGTTTAAAGCGTCAGATTCAAAGATATGATCCCAACGCCTTTGTCATTATTTCAGATAGTGCCGATGTGGTTGGTAAGTTCCAGATGAGAATTGATTAAATTTTTGATTTAGGCTGTAAATTGATCAAGAATCACGCGACAAACGGCGTGATTCTTTTTTGATTAAGCACGATTACCGATTTGTGCGGCGCAAGTGATAGAGGACGACATCGCAAAGGCCATGGTTGGTCTGTACGGCATTGAGCAATATTCCTTCCGGGCGCATCCCTACTTTTTGCATGACGGCACCGGAATGTGGATTGTCCGTAACATGTCTAGCGCAAATTTGGCAAAAGCCAACCTGATCAAAGAGAAAGTCTACCACGGTTTTACAGGCCTCTGTTGCATAGCCTTGGTGCCACCATGGCGTGCCGATACAATAGCCGATTTCGGCAGATTGGAGGCGTTCGTCTTGACGGACCACGCTGATGCTCCCAATGGGTGTACGGAGATTTTTTTCTTCGATTAGCCAATTGTAGACATGGGGCTGATCATATTGCTTAATCCAATCGGAGAGAAGGCTTTGGGTTACCTCTATGCCGGCGTGCGGGGGCCAGGTTAAGTGGTGTGTAACCTTTGGATCGCTTGCCCAATTCTGATACATCGCTCCTGCATCTGAGTCGGTGAATTGGCGCAAAATTAATCGAGTGCTTTCCAGTTTTTGTGTGCCGATGTGGTTCATAAAAGGGTACCTCCGGGTATTAACTGTAAATGAGTTCGGGCTGTTTGGCTTTCTGGCGCTCTAAGTTTTTCATATGTTTAATTTCATAGAGTGACAAAATGATGGATAAGACCCCTGCGGCGGCATCGGCGATGGGCTGGGCAAAGAGTAGACCTTCTAGGCCAAGGAAAGCACTAAGAGCAATGGCGAGGGGGATGAATAAAATGATTTGTCTGGACAAAGAAATCAGCACGGCTTTTTGGGCTTTTCCGATGGAAGCAAAGAAATTCATCATAATGGGCTGTAAGCCGTTGATAAAGTAGCAGATGAGGAAAATTCGGAAGAATTTGACGGCGAAATCGAAATATTCGGGTGATCCGTCTCCAAATAGTTGAATAATTTGCAAAGGGAAAATTTGGAAAATCAACGTGGCAAGGGTGGAACAGGTCAAAGATGTCACCGAGGCTAAAATGAGACCTTTTTGGACTCGATCATATTTTTGTGCCCCGTAATTGTAGCTCACAATGGGTTGTAGACCCTGAGAGACGCCAATACAAATGGAGAAGAAAATCATGCTGATTTTGATGATAATGCCTATCGCCGCCAAGGGGGCTTCAACCCCATAGCTCGATTGGGGTCCATAGAACAGAATGATATTGTTGATGGTGATTTGCACAAATAGAATGGCCACTTGATTAAAAAATGAACCAATGCCGAGTTTGCTGATGGTCCACATGGCATGAGGGCGAATGGCAAAATCCGCCTTTTTTAGGCGCAGTGTACGGAAACGTTTAAAATGGGCCAATAACATAATGGCTGTGATCAATTGTCCGAGAATGGTTGCCCAAGCCGCACCGGCCATTCCCAAATTAAAACCAAAAATGAGAATCGGATCAAAGACAATATTGAAGATACAACCCGCGATAATACTAATCATCGAGTAGGTGGGCGCCCCATCAGCGCGCACTAAATTTGTGGCGGCAACACCAATGATTAAAAATGGAAAACCAAAGGACGTAATATGGGTATAGGTAATGGCATGCGCCATAATACGATCTGTTCCCCCAAAGAGTCTCAGCAGTGGTTCCATAAAAATCTGTGTCACCAAAAAGAGTATAAGTCCCAGACCGATCATCATAACCAAGCCGTTGCCCACATATTGGGCGGCTTTTTCGGGTTCTTTTTTACCCATGCAGAGATTAAAGTTTGCAGCTGAGCCAATGCCGCACAGCAAGCCAAGGGCGGTACAAATGGTGACAAGCGGAAAGGCGACATTTGTGGCGGCATTGCCGTCCATGCCAACGCTGTGACCAATAAAAACTTGATCAACAATGTTGTACAAAGCGCTGATGAGCAAGGCAAAAATACTCGGGATCGCAAAAGATTTGAGCAATTTGGGTACGGGTGAGCGGCCGAGATCTTGACGCATGGGTGCGTTTTTTTGGATGGATTGGGCAGCTGTCATAAAAGACTCCTTAGGTCATAACTAAAATAAAGCAGCGCACGAAAATATGCAGTTAACAGGCGCTAACGCTTGTGGGACAGGTTCTTCAATGAAATGGAGAATAAAAATTATTCTAGCATAATTCAGAATGTCGTTAATATTGGAAAGTGTACGAAAATCAAGAACCGTGGGTGCGCGATGTTTTGTGCAAAAGAAGCAGATACGATTCTAGTGGTATGCACTTGCTAACACGAGCGAAGTTATATATACTATTCAAAATTTGGGAATTATTTGCAAAAAAAGGAAGTTTGGCCAGTGGTTCAATTACGTGTCTCATCTGTCAGATCTGGCTTTGTTGCAGACATCGCTCGTCGCTTTATCCAAATTATGATTGTTTTATTCGGTGTGAGTTTTGTCACGTTTTTGCTGACTTATCTTGCACCGGGCGATCCGGCACAAGCGATGTATGAAGCGAGCGGCATTATCCCGACAACAGCCATGCTGGAGCGCAGTCGTGCCTTGATGGGTTTGGATCAGCCTTTTGTGGTTCAATACCTTTTGTGGTTGAAAAAAGCAGTTGTCGGCGATTTGGGTATTTCTTTTTCGCAAAAAGATTTTGTATTCAATCTGTTGGTCATGCGCTTAGGACCCACCATCAAACTCTCTTTTTTGGCCTTAGGTTTTATGCTGGTCGTTTCCTTGCCGCTTGGTATTTTATCGGCAATTAAGCAAAACCGATGGCTTGATCGGTTGATTCAATGTTTTAATTTCGTTAGCGTGTCGATGCCAGGCTTTTGGTTCGGTTTAATGCTCATGTATGTGTTTGCCATACGCTTAGGCTGGATCAGTGTCTTGGGCAAGGGCACCGGACTGGATCGAATGATTTTGCCAGCCATCACGCTTGCTTTTGGTATGGTCGGTAAATATACGCGTCAAATCCGCACCGCTTTTTTGGAAGAGTGGCATAAAGAATATGTGATTGGTGCACGGGCAAGAGGATTATCTGAATGGCGCATTATTTTTTGTCACATCTTGCCCAACGCGCTGTTGCCCTTGCTGACGATTCTCGGTCTTTCTTTGGGTTCTTTGCTGGGGGGGACGGCTGTTGTAGAAGTGATCTATGCTTATCCCGGTTTGGGGAGCTTGGCTGTTACTGCTGTTAAAAATCGGGATTATCCACTGATTCAGGGCGTGGTGCTTTGGATTGCATTGGTCTATATGCTGATCAATTTTATGGTGGATGTGTCCTATCGATTAGTTGATCCAAGTCTACGAAAGTCAGGAAAACATCTATGAAGTTGTCGCGTTCTGCTTTTTTAGTCCCGCTTTGGTATTTGAGCAAAGTAAATCGCCGATTGACGTGGTTATCGGCATTGGTGATTTGTCTTGGGTTAACTGCTTTGCTGGCCCCTGTACTGAGTCCATATGATCCAACTTATGCAGATGTTTTGTCTCCTTTGGCACCGCCAAGCGCAGCACATTTGTTAGGCACAGATGATTTGGGGAGAGATGTTCTTTCCCGGATTTTGTTTGGTTCGCGGATCTCTTTGTCAGCAACGTTGTGTTTGGTCATCGGAACCTGTGTGGTGGGGACGATTATTGGCATGATCGCTGGTTTATATGGTGGTTTTTGTGATGTTGTTTTGATGCGAATTGCCGATACGATGGTCGCTTTCCCCGACCTCATTTTGGCGATAGCCATCGCCGGTGTTTTGGGAACCGGAATGTTGAATGTCACCTTGGCGATCGGTGCCGTGAGTTGGACAAAATTCGCCAGATTATCGCGTAGTTTGGTACTTAAAATTAAATATCAAGATTATATGAAAGCCGCGGTCCTTTCTGGCTGCCGTAAAGGCCGTTTGATTTGGCGCTATTTATTGCCCAATGTCATGCCGACGATGATTATTACTGCAACGACCGATATTGGGGCCATGATGCTGAATTTGTCGGCTTTATCCTTCCTTGGAATCGGCATAGATCCACAAACGCCAGAATGGGGAAATATGCTGAGTGATGGGCGCGCCTATTTGCAAACCTCTCCATGGCTCTTGGTCATGCCTGGAATCGCTATTTTTATAACGGTGCTTATTTTCAATTTATGGAGTGATCAATTGAGGGATCGGTTAGATCCGCAAGGTCAACAACAATCCGATCGCTCAGCTGTTGCTGTTCTGAAAGCGGAAGAAAAGCAGATTGAATACGAAAAAATGGAGATGGGATATCTTAAGGATGATTGTGGCCATCTGATTCGTCCACAAGAGCCCGATTGGTGTTTTGTCGCCAAAGAAATTGCACAAGAAACAGATCGATATCTGGATCGGGATAAAAGAAAGGAAACTAAAAATGAAAAGATGGATGTTTAAACGCTTGGCGCCGCTGGGGTTGTGTGCGGCATTGTCTTTTGGACTGCTGACTGGATGTCAAACCCAATCGTCTGACGACGCTAAAAAAGTTTTAGAAGATTTGGGTGGATCGAGCCTGGCTCAACAGACTCAGACAACTTCAGATCACAAAACGCTACAGTTTGCTACAGAGATTTTTTCTGCAACTTTGGATCCCACTGTGGGCTGGGATAGCTGGTATGTTGTGCGTTACGGGGTGGGGGAAACGTTAACCCGTTTTAATGAAAAAGGCGATGTGGAACCTTGGTTGGCAGAATCTTGGTCGGTTTCAGATGATCATCAAACCTGGACATTTAAGCTAAAAGATCATGTGACCTTCTCAAACGGCGAAGCAATGACCGCTTCAAAGGTGAAAGCATCTATTGAGCATCTTTATGATGTCAATGATCCAGCAAAAGGCGGTAGTGGGAATCCGCAGGCTCATTTTACCTATGTTGGTATTGAGGCAGATGATGCGGCCAAAACGGTGGCGATTACCACGACTGAACCCAAAGCTGACTTGCCGGGTGCCATGGCCTATCCATGGATGCTGGTAATGGATGTTGAAGGTTTAAAGGATCGTGATGTGACCAATGAAGGCCCGATTGGAACAGGTCCATATATGATAAAAAGTTTTGTTAAAGACACCTCCGTTGATGTGGTTAAAAATCCGCATTATTGGAATGGGGAAGTGCCTTTTGAACAAGTTCATATTGCACATGTGGCTGACTCTGCGACACGTTCATTGGCTCTGCAGGACGGCAGTGTGGACTTTGCTTTAAATATTTCCCCTGCGGATCAACAGGTTTTGGCAAAAAAAGGTGGTTTTCACGTTGTTAATGTGCCAGGTACACGTGCGGGATATGCCCATATCAATGTTTCAGGTGTTCTGAAAAATAAAACGTTAAGACAGGCTATTCTGATGGCGATTCATGGTGAGGCTATCGCAGAAAAAGTGACAAATCAGGCCTATACATATGGTTTTTCTGTTATTCCGAAAAATTTGAGCTTCGGTTATGACCAGCTTAAAAATCCATATGCATATGATCCGGATGCCGCTAAAAAACTCTTGGATGACAACAAGATCATCGATACAGATGGGGATGGTTATCGAGAGTTAGAAGGTAAAAATATTGATCTGCATTATGTGGTCACCGCAAATCGCCAAATGGATAAAATTGTTCAAGCTCAAGCTTCGCAGTTGAAGGAGATTGGGATTAAATGCACAGTTGATGTTGTGGAAACACAGACAGAGCAATTGAACAGTCATCAGTTTGACCTCTGCTCTGCCAATGAAGTGACTGCACCGACAGGGGATCCTTCAAAGTTTTTAAAACATTGGTATTCAAGCAGTGATAACAATTATGCCCTTTATCAGAATCCAGACTTTGATGCCGTTTATGATCAATTGAATCAGGCCTTTGATCAGAATGAACGCGTTCAATTAATCACAAAATTGCAACAGATGTTGATTGATGATGCCGCGGTCTTACCTTATGGCTGTTTTAATTTTAATCTGTCAACGACAGATCAGCTGGAGGGGACGAGACCCACGCCAAATGATTTTTATTGGATTACAGAAACGCTTCGGTTTAAACGATGACGAGCAGGTGAGTGAATTGTCACAACTTTTAAGGCTTTCGGATTTAAGGATTTGTTATCAATCGCAGCATGCTGTCGTGGA
>JAEZVR010000143.1 GCA_023420715.1 Bacillota bacterium
ACACCCTAGCCAATGATCTTAAATGGCATGTTTCCCCCAGGACTTCCCTAGAAGCACAACTTTTGGGTTCAATGTCTTTTATATCCCCGCCAACCCAAACAGCGGTAGTGCCCACCGGCGAAGTAAAACAAACCTTGGCAGAAGAAAATCCAGTGCTAGATAGCCAAAATCCGCCACTTCCACCGACAGATATCGCCCTAGAATCAGCGACAACCGATCCGTCCAGCGTCGAATTAGATGACACTGCCGTGCAGCAGGTTGAATCGGAGACCCTGCCCAAAATCGAAAAACCTGCAGCGATTGAATCAAATCCGATCCCCCAATCTTCCACAACGCCATCAGACAATACCCAAGATGACCCGGATCCCCAAAATCAGCTGGATGACGCAGATGACCTGGATGACGGAGATGACCTGGATGAGCCCCTCACAACCGAATCTGATTTTTGGCAAGCAGTGTTGGAGGACTTAGCCGATCAAGATGCCATGGTTTACTGTTTTTTACAACCGGCAGACGTAACGGGCACCCGTCGTCACTTAACCTTGCACTATTCTCCCATGAATCGATCACATGCCACTTTTTTCCGTGAAGACAGAGGCAAGCGCCCATTACACGAGGCAATCAAACGCGCCAACCATGGCAGGGATATTCGTGTTACAATCGACTTTAACAAATCAACCGATCATGCTTTAATCGGAGATGAGTCAGACAATTGGATTGAAAAATTAGAAGCAAAGGTTCAATCGCTCGGATTAACCCTTGAACAAGAAACGAAATGAGGAAGACATATGGCTAAAGGTCGCAAAGGTTTCCCTGGAGCTGGATTTCCAGGTGGTTTTGGCGGGGCAAATCTCAATCAACTCATGAAACAAGCCCAAAAAATGCAGGCTGAAATGGCCAAAGCGCAGGAAGAAATAAAAGAGACTGTTGTCGAAGCAAGTGCTGGCGGTGGGGTTGTGACAGTACGTGTCAATGGCGATCACCACATTGAAGCCTTAACCATCAAACCTGAAGCGGTGGATCCAGATGATGTTGAACTTTTGCAAGACCTCATCACTGTCGCCATCAACGATGCCATGACCCAGCTTGAAGAAGCCTCCTCATCTAAAATGAGTGGCATTACTGGCGGAATCGGCAACCTGCCATTCTAATATGAACCAATCACTACCACGCATTGATCAACTCATCGAGGCCTTTGCCAAATTGCCCGGCATTGGTAAAAAAACCGCTCAAAGGCTGGCCTTTCATCTGTTGGGACGCCCCGCAGAGGAAGCCATGCATTTGGCCGATGCCATCGCCAAAGCCAGGCAAAGCATTCATCTTTGCCCTCAGTGTTGTCATTTAACGGACGCAGACATTTGTGATATTTGCGCAAATCCATCTCGAGACCATACCGTTATTTGTGTGGTCGAATCGCCATTGGATGTTCTAGCCCTGGAACGCACACACGAATATCAAGGGCTGTACCATGTTTTACATGGTGCCATGTCGCCCATGTCCAACATCGGCCCAGATGATTTGCATTTAAAAGAATTGCTGACCAGATTGCGCGATCACCACGATATTCAAGAAATCATTTTGGCGAATAATGCCACCGTCGAAGGGGAGGCAACAGCGACCTACATTGCACGCCTGCTCGCGCCTGTCGGTCTAAAAATAACCCGCTTAGCGCAGGGACTGCCAATGGGATCAAATCTTGAATACGCAGATGAGGTAACCCTGGCGCGCGCCATCGAAGGTCGCCATCTAATCGGCTAATCCAAGGGACTTTCATCGATCACCAGGCACAAACCACCTAAACAACACAGGTCTCAGATTAATCATATTGCATAATCTCTAATATGATATATAATATGGTTAATAAAATACATTACGTTTTTTTTGATCGATGAAAACCATCACAGGATTGGTTTTTGAAAGGAAACGAAAATGGCTGAATTAACGCGCAATATCCAACCTTATTTTGATAATGAAGTGCTTCATCGCATTAATGACATTAATGTGATGTTGCAAAAATTGTTCCATGCTTTCTATACGCCCTATGGTTTAACCTATGTTCAGGTACCTGTTCTAATGGCCTTAAGACGACAAGGCAAAATGCGTGTGAGCGAACTCGGCAAAACGCTCGAAATTGGTTCCAGCAATATTACACCACTTTGCAAACGGCTAGAGCGGGCTGGTTTGGTTACCCGCACACGCTCCGACGAAGATCAACGTGTCGTCTATGTCGAAATCACGGATACCTCTCTCCGCATTTTGGCGCAAATTGAAAAAGAAATTGCAAATCGGATGCCCAAAATCGATAATGTCAGTAAGGAAGACAATCAGATCATCATCCAAGGTTTGGATACCCTCTATAACAACTTAAAAGGACTCGCCAAAATCACCTTTGAAGATCACTTCCGCTTCTAAACAACCTGTAGAGATGTATAATGAAACCGCTGTCAAAGCGGTTTCTTTTTGTTTCGCGGAGGATATATGGCAGACAACCGACTGACGTCCAAAAAACGCAACCTGCTGCCCTGGGGGCGGTTAATTTTCTTTGCACTCGCGACGCTGCTGCAGTTTGTTCTAATCTTTTTGGCCATCTTTCGTTTATCGGCCGCTACACCCATCATTTATCTATTCTTTCTTGGGGTTAGCATGGTTTGTGCCATCCTAGCGTGGAATAGTCGAATCAATGCCACCTACAAAATGGCTTGGATTTTTATCATCTGCCTTTTTCCCCTATTCGGCGGTATCTTATTCCTATTTGCCAATGCGCCAAAAAATAACCGCTTGGGTTTTAGACGCTTAAGTTATGACTGCAATCAATTGAAAAATCAACTGTTTGCCCAAGAGCAAGCCGTCTGTCAATCAATCGAGACGCTCGATATTCCGCTACCCATAAAACGGCTGATTCGTCACATCCAAACCGCTTCCAACTACCCGCTCTATTTCGATACGCCATGTACCTATTTTGCCTCGGGCGAACAGCAATTTAGAGCCCTATTCGAAGATCTCAAACAAGCAAAACGATTCATTTTCATCGAATCATTTATTCTTTCAGACGGTCTTTTATGGCAGTCGCTTTGCCAAATCCTCACGGAACGTGCCCAAGAAGGGGTGCAGATTCGCCTCATTTATGACGATATTGGCTCCCTTTGGCATGCGCCGAAGTCAGACTTAAAACGCTTGGAAACATATGGGGTTGAAATTATGGTCTTTAATCCCCTCAGAATGACACCAACCTTCATTGTGAATCAGCGCGACCATCGCAAATTAGTCATTATTGATGGTGATATTGCCTACACGGGAGGCTCCAACATCGCCGATGAATATGTCAACGTCATCGATCGCTTTGGACATTGGAAAGACAGCGGTTTAAAAGTGTGCGGTGCCGCCGTCTGGAATTTTACAGTCATGTTTTTGAACTTTTGGCATCATATCACCAAAACACCCATTCAACAGTCAAAAACTGATTTTTTCTACAGGCCCCAAGAAGCACCCCATCCCCCGCACAAACAATCTGCCATGATTCTGCCATTTGATGATATTCCAGATGATGATCAAGAAGTTTCGGCAAGCGTATATCGCAATTTGATCAACCGCGCCAACCAAAGCATCCAAATTATGACGCCCTATTTGATTTTGGATGAATCTTTCTTAAAAGCCATCTATACGGCTGCAGAGAGTGGGGTGCAGGTTACGATCATCACACCACATCATCCAGATAAACCTTATGTCCATGCCGTGACCAGATCTTATTATAAAAATCTCGTGGCGCATGGGGTTCAGATCTATGAATACGAACCAGGCTTTATTCACAGCAAAGTGCTCCTGGTAGATCACGAGTTGGCAGTCGTCGGCACCATTAACTTTGATTACCGCTCTTTATATTTACATATGGAATGTGCTGTCTGGCTATATCGGTCACCCTGCATTTTGCAAATCGAAGACGACTTCAAAAAAACCTTGCAGGTTTGCCGCAAAATCTCACAAGAAGATTGTAACCATCGGCTCCCCAGGCGGATCGGCAATTGGTTTTTGAGACTCTTTGCACCGTTAATGTAGCCCGACCATCGCCACGACAAATTTATTCACCCATCACCTGAAAAACCACATCCCGCACCCTGTCTCGGGTATCACATTCAATCAATGTCAAATTTTGCCACGGGCCAATGGTTATATTACCATCAACAAAAGGTATGGTAATAAATGGCGATAATAATGCCGCCTTAATATGACTTGAACCATTGTCGTCGTGCCAGGTTTCGTGATGCCGATAATGAATGACTTTTCCGGTTTCGTCTTGATAAGGCGAGAAAACATCCATTGCTGCCTTTAAATCGTGATAAACCATACCGGGTTCAAATTCCAAAGTGGTCAGTCCGGCAACTCCGCCTGTTGTAAAACCAGTTATAATGCCCGATCGAATCTGATGAATCTGGCAGGCTTCTCTGACCGCATTGCGAAAATCTTCCGTAATATCAATCATCCCCATATGCTTCTTGGTATGATACGTCTTTGTTGTCGTGTAAACAGCCATATATCCTCCTAACTGGCTTCGAATTGACTGCGATACAATTCTGCATAAAATCCCTGTTTCTGCATCAGGCTTTGGTGATTACCCTGCTC
>JAEZVR010000161.1 GCA_023420715.1 Bacillota bacterium
TTTTGTCCGGTAAAGATCGCGCCAAAACGGGTAAAGTCAAAGCTGTCTTCCCCAAAACGAATCGTGTGATCGTTGAAGGCGTTAACATGATTACGAAACACAATAAACCGTCGATGAAAATGCAGGCTGGCGGTATCACCCACCAAGAGGGTGCGATTGATGCTTCCAACGTGATGTTTGTTTGTGAAAAATGCAAACGCCCTGTAAAGGTCGGACGTAAATATCTCGAAAACGGCGACAAAGTTCGCGTCTGCAAAGTTTGTGGTGAAGTCATCGACACCATTAAAGCGGCAAAGAAAGGTTAATAAGGTCAAACCATGGCTAGATTAAAAGAGAAATATAAATCCGAAATCATGCCGGCGATGATGAAAACCTTTCAGTATAAGTCGGTAATGGAAATTCCTAAAATTGAAAAAATTGTATTGAATATGGGACTCGGTGAGGCTCGTGACAATGCAAAGGTGATTGAACATGCTGTACGGGATTTGGCGACGATTACGGGTCAAAAACCGGTTGTGACAAAAGCCAAAAAGTCTGTTGCGGCTTTCAAATTGCGTCAAGGCATGGACATCGGTTGCAAAGTAACCCTTCGCGGTGAACGGATGTACGAGTTTTTAGATCGCTTCATTTCTGTGGCCATTCCGCGCGTTCGCGACTTCCGTGGTTTATCCGCCAACTCCTTTGACGGACGTGGCAATTATGCCGTCGGTATGAAAGAACAATTAATCTTCCCAGAAATTGATTACGATAAGGTTGATAAGATTCGTGGGATGGATATTATTGTGGTCACCACCGCTAAAACAGATGAAGAAGCGCGCGAATTGTTAACGCAGTTCGGTATGCCGTTCAGAAAGTAATCGGAGGAAACTATGGCGAAAAAATCGATGAAAATCAAAGCCCAGCGTGAACCTAAATTTTCCACTCGGGCACATAATCGCTGTAAGATCTGTGGTCGTCCACATGCTTACATCCGCAAATATGGCATCTGCCGTGTTTGTTTCCGTGTAATGGCTTATCGTGGTGAAATTCCAGGCGTCCATAAATCGAGTTGGTAAGGGAGCGAGGAGAATAGCATGCAAATTACAGATCCAGTTGCAGATATGTTGACACGTATCCGAAATGCAAAAGCAGCCCACCACAAAACAGTTGATATTCCAGCTTCCAAAGAAAAAATGGCGATTGCTAATATTCTTTTGGACGAAGGCTATATCGCAAAGGTTGAAGTCCTTGACGAAAATGTTCAGGGTGTGATCCGTGTCACGCTCAAATATGTGGATGGACAATGTGTCATCACCAATTTAAAAAGAATTTCAAAACCTGGGTTGCGCGTCTATGCCAAGGCGGCAGACATGCCAAAGGTATTGAATGGTCTTGGTATTGCGCTTGTTTCAACAAGTAAAGGTATTATGACCGATAAAAAAGCACGCCAGGCTAATGTAGGTGGCGAAGTCATGGCCTACATCTGGTAATAATCTCTGAAAAGGATTGATATCCATAATTTTAAGAGCAGGAGGAAAATCACATGTCTCGTATCGGCAGAAAGCCTATTACGATCCCAAGTGGTATTACTGTTAAAGTTAATGGTCAAGTTGTGACGGTTAGCAATGGTAAGGAAAGCTTGGAAACAGTTGTGCCGAGCACTGCGCTTCATGTAGAAGTGAAGGAGAATGAAGTGCTGGTAACACGTGATAATGATCATAAGGATACACGTGCACGCCACGGCCTCGTCCGTTCCTTAATCAACAATCATGTTGTTGGCTTAAGCGAAGGATTTAAGAAAAATCTCGAAATTAACGGTGTGGGTTATAAGGCAGCCAAACAAGGTAAAAAATTGGTCCTGAATCTAGGTTATTCTCATCCCATCGAAATGGAAGAACCTAAGGGCATTACCATCGATGTGCCAGCCCCCAACCGGATTACTGTCAGTGGTGCAGATAAACAGTTGGTCGGCGAAACCGCAGCGATTATTCGCAGCTTCCGTAAACCTGATGCTTATAAGGGCAAGGGTATCAAGTACGACTATGAACAGTTGCGCTTGAAGGAAGGTAAGACAGGGGCTAAGTAAGCGGAAAGGATTAAACGATGATTAAAAAAGTTGTAAAAAATGAAGTCCGCAAACGTAGACATGTCCGTGTTCGTAAGAAAATTTCTGGCACATCTGAACGTCCGCGTCTGTGTGTATTTAGAAGCGCTCAACATATCTATGCTCAAATTATTGACGACACAACGGGTCAGACTTTAGTAGCAGCTTCCAGCTTAGAGAAAGCTGCTGGACTGAATTATGGTGGCAATGTTGAAGCTGCCAAGAAAATTGGTCAATTAATTGGGGAACGCGCTTTGGAAAAACAAATTGATACTGTTGTGTTTGACCGTAGTGGCTATATCTATCACGGCCGTGTTGCAGCTGTTGCAGAAGCAGCTCGTGAAGCTGGCCTTAAGTTCTGATTGGGAGGGAAACGATGTATATTGATCCGAACACACTAGAACTAAACGAGCGAGTGATTCACATTGGACGTGTTTCTAAAACCGTTAAAGGTGGACGTAACTTCCGCTTCACGGCTCTGGTTATTGTTGGCGATGGCGAAGGCCACGTCGGTAAAGGTCTTGGTAAAGCAGCTGAAATTCCGGACGCGATCCGTAAAGGTATTGAGAGCGCCAAAAAGAATTTAATTAAAATTCCGCTCTCCGGTACAACGATTCCACACGAAATGACAGGCGTTTACGGCGGTGGTAAGGTTTTCATCAAACCAGCTCCAGGCGGTACGGGTGTGATTGCAGGTGGACCGGTTCGTGCGGTTCTCGAATTAGCTGGCGTGCGTGATATTCGTACGAAGTCTTTGGGCTCCAATAACCCAAATAATATGGTTAATGCCACAATGGAGGCATTAAAACAGTTGAAATCACCTGAAGAAGTCGCCCGTTTGCGCGGCAAATCAGTTGAAGAGATTTTATAAGGGGGTACTGAAAATGGCAGATCGTGTCAACATTAAATTGGTCCGAAGCCTCATCGGTGCTTCTGAGACCCAGAAGAAAACGGTTCAAGCCTTAGGCTTGAAAAAAATCGGCTCATCGGTAGACTTGCCGGATACGCCTGCAACACGTGGTGCAATTCGTAAGGTTGCTCACTTG
>JAEZVR010000030.1 GCA_023420715.1 Bacillota bacterium
TAACAGACGGACGTAAATGATCTGTCGATTGGTAGATAATGCTTCTACTGGGCGGATTTTGCAAAGATAGGATAATCGAATAAGCGCTGGATGCCGACACAACTTCCAAATGATCCAGCAAAATGCCAGCCTCTCTTAACCCCACCTGAATAGACTGTCCAAAAAGATCTGATCCAACCTTCCCCCATAAGGCACAGCGCATACCCATACTGGCTGCACAGACCAAGCCAGTGGCCACTTTTCCACCGCCGGACCACTGTGCTTGGCGTATCGATTCTCGAGAATTCAGACTTGGAAGCTGGTCCACCGATAAAACTAAATCTAAAACAGGTGTATCAAAGCCTAAAATATCAATCATCGGATTTTTTGATGTGGCGAAGCGTCGTGACGAGCTGCCATAGCTGAAGGATCGTCCCCAGGGCGATCACCAAAATCAGCAGAATGATGATCCAGTGTCGTCCATGCATCACACGGTAGATACCATAAACCAATAGTAAAAGACTCACGACCAGGCGAAAAATGCTGCGTCCCTGAAGCCCCTTCAGAAAAGACTCATATGCCTTTAAATCTGCTAACGCATTGACGGAATCGGGTTCCCATTGAATCTTTTCAGGTATGGCCGTCACCAATAAATTGCATAGTCCATGATCCAGCTTTTCCTCATCCCCGATATCGGTTAACCAATATTGAGATTTACCTGGAAAAGATAGCCACGTATAAGATGTGATGCTTTGAGCAAGCAAAGATCCACCAGCAGCCAGACAAGCACGTGCAAATGTTTTTTGTTGGTTGACCGACCAATGGCCCACAAAATAAACCGCATAGCGATAGAGCGTTTCACTTTTTTCTAAAACCATGGAACGACTTTTTAGATGCACCAGCGCATAACCCTGTTGAGCCCAGGTATTCAACTGCTCAGCTAATGCATCTAAACAATATGGATTTGTTTTAACAATCATGCGCCGCCCCCCTAATTGCCTGCACAAAGGCTTCTAATTCTGGCAATTCAAGCATTTCCGCCCGCCCATTGTCTATCATTTCGGGCAATTCTGGTCGCAAAGGCAATTGAACTAGATTTGGTATATGATATGCTTCTGTCAAAGATTTGGCATGTGATGCACCATAAAGCAAATGGCGTGATTCACAGCTTGGACAGGTAAACCAAGCAAAGTTTTCAATCAATCCAAGTATGGGGATATTGAGTTTTTGCCCCATCTTAATTGACTTTTCCACAATATGGGTCACGAGATCTTGAGGCGTCGTCACAACCACAGCACCGTGAACCGGTAAAGATTGAAAGACCGTCAAGGGCACATCACCCGTTCCTGGCGGCATATCCACCAATAAGACATCGAGATCTCCCCAGATCACATCTGTCCAAAATTGCTTAACCACACCTGCAATCACCGGTCCTCTCCAAACAACCGGATCTGAAGGTGTATCAAGCAAGGCATTAATGGACATAAGCTTAATGCCGGATCGACTCTCGATGGGCAGGATACCCTCATGCGTGGCACGTGCTTGCACGTCATTTAAGCCAAAAGCTTTTAAGATAGATGGCCCTGTAATATCGGCATCTAAAATACCAACTTTTAAACCTTTGCGGCGCAGCGAAACAGCCAGCTCTGTCGTCACAAAAGACTTGCCAACCCCGCCTTTTCCGCTCATCACCGCAATCACTTGCTGAATATGGGTTTTTGCATGGGGTTGAACTTGTAAAGACTGTGCCTGCTGACTCGGACAAGCACCTTTTGATGCACAGCTTGAACAAGCTGAAGATGAACAATTTGTAGACATGGATGAACCTCCTGAGCCATATCTTATCGTAAGTATAGCGAAAAGCACAGGTACCCAAAACACGGTTTGATATAATATTGACACAATTGGAGGACCCCTTATGGATCAAACGAAGTATTTAAAACTTTTGGCGAAGGACTTTCCCAATGTATATATGGCAGAAGGCGAAATTATTCGTCTTAGCGCCCTTTGCGAATTGCCAAAAGGCACAGAATATTTTTTTAGCGACCTACATGGCGAAGACGGTGCTTTTATTCATCTCATGCGCTCTGCATCTGGTAATATTCGCACCAAAATCCGCGAACTCTACGAGAATTTGCTTTCTGAGGAGGAACAAAACCAGCTGGCAAACTTGATTTACGATCCCGAAAAAGTGCTCAGCATCCTTCAGCGGAAAAAAATCGTGAGCAATGAGTGGATTCGTCTCACCATTATTCGCCTCATCGATTTAATGCGTTATATTTCGGCTAAATCACCAAGACAAGAAATTCAATCCAAAACGCCGAAAGAATATGAAATGATTATCCGAGAAATGTTATATATCGGATCTGGCGATTTTGACCGCCAACACTTTGTCAATCTCACGATTAACCACATCATCAAGCTCGGTGCCAGCATGCGGTTTATTCGTACACTGTGTACCGTTATTCAAAAAATTTGTGTCAATCACCTACACATCATTGGAGATATCTTCGACCGTGGCAAAGGGCCGCACACCATCATGGAAGCCCTCATCG
>JAEZVR010000049.1 GCA_023420715.1 Bacillota bacterium
GTGCTTATGTCGATGCGACTAGCCGATTGACGGATACGTTAGTTGGGTTAGCGGCTTACCAAGAATTAACCACCTGTTTAAACGGAGATGACATTCCATCTGGCCGTTTAAGTCACAAGCTATCGCATCTTTTAGCTCGTGTGATCAATTCATCGCGTTTAGCGGTCAGTATAGCTAGAGATCCTAAGACGACTGTTGACTGGGATGTTTTTGACACCTATTTGAGTGCTTGGAAGGCGGAGGAAGTATCAGACCGATTGACAGTCGAACCTTATGGCATTTTGAATGAAGCCTTTGTTACATCGAGTCAGGTGCAATATGTTTGCCAAGCTTATCGATTGCCAACTGCGGATCAATATGCCCGTTTCTCGGTTTGTGCACGCGACCTGGCAACCGGATATTTACATAATCAGATTCGTGCCCAAGGTGGCGCGTATGGCGCAGGTCTTTCTGTGAATACAAATGGTGTTGTTTCTGCTTTTTCTTATCGCGATCCGCATCTGACACAAACCCTCGATGTTTATGCGCAGATGGGCTCCGTATTCACAACTGCAGACTGGGATGAGGATAGCCGAATTGATGCGATTATCGGCACGGTGAAACAGTTTGATCCGCCGTTGGCCGCTCAACATAAAGCTCATTTGGCTTTGCAACTTTACTTAACGCACTTCAGCAAGGCAGATTTTGTGCAACGGCTGGAAGAGGCTTTGCAAACGAATGGTGCAGATCGCCAAGCATTTGCAGCGAGCTTGGTGAGTGGATTTGGCGATGTGGGTGCGTATGTTGTGATTGGTAACCGTCAACGCATTTTAGACGCAAAAGACCGGTTTAAACAGGTGTACGAAATTAATGAGCAGGGTATTCATTCCCTTGACCCCACGTCAATCGCTTAGCGGTAAGCGGTAATAACTTCAAAGGTACATCTGGCAGGTGCAAGATGTACCTTTTTGATTTGGTTGGCGGTCTGATCCGCGCATGCCAACTGTTATTCAAAATGAAACAAATTGATAGGTGGTTGATAGGGGAAGGAAAGGTGCGGATATTCTTTTTCTAAGGCTTTAAATTTAATGCCCAACACATCTAAAGGGACATTTAATTGGCCAGCAATATCTTGTAAATCTCGTTCATCTGCTAGTGCATTTAAGATGGCTTCATCGGGTAAGAGCAGATGAGCTGCAAATAAATTGGCTTCTAATTCATATCGCGTTTCAAGCCAACCTTTGGATAAATCTCCAAAAAAACCCAGTTCTTTTAGGGCTTGACGATGCAGACAATGATGACCGAGTTCATGTGCCAGTACTAAATTTTCCTGCCAAGGCGATAATTGTGGACGCAATAAAATAATTGGGCGATTAAGAATGACCGTATAAAGTCCATTTAAACGTGTGGGCTGATCAAAATAGCGCACACGAATATGGAGCGCTTCTGCTAATGTTTGCGGATCGCGCGTTTGAAGTTGACGAACCAATTTTTTGACTTTGTCTCCAATTTTTGGATCGATGATCATCGTCCCTTGTTATCTCCATTGCGCTTATTTAAAGTCTTTGTTTCCCAATAGATATTCTGTATTTGCTGCATCACCTGATCGCGTTCATCTTCAGACAAGGTGCCGCCGGCAAAAAGCGCATTGAACTGTTGAAGGACGGCCTCTGCTTGATGTCGTCCACTGGTGCCGTATATGGCTTGTACATCGCTTAAAAACCGATCTTCCTGATTATAGAGCTGTTCTGGCTGGATTTTATAAAAGTGCGCAATGCGTTCATATATCCGAGTGAATCTGGGATAGGTTGAACCAGCTTCGTAATTTTTATACGTGCGCAAAGATACGCCAATGGCATTGGCAACCTGCTCCTGCGTAAGATTTGCGGCTTCACGCAAGCGTCTGAGTTGTGCAGAAAATTTCATCTGAATTGCCCTTTTTGCTTGACAAGTGCAATTTAAATGCACTAAATTAATGTTTGAAGGTGTAACTGAATTGCACTTATCGTAATACGACAACCCAGGGATGTCAAGAAAATGCCATTCATCGGCAGGCCAAAACCGTATGGTCGAGTCTTGCCTAAAGCTTGATCAAGCGATTCGTCAATTGGTTAGAAAGGAAGCGGTCTTTCAGGGAGTTGATATGGCAGCAGATCGAATTATTTTTCATTGTGATATCAATAATTGTTATGCCTCGATCGAACAGGTCTGTCAGCCCCATTTGCGGGGGAAAGCAGTTGCGGTTTGCGGCGCTCAAGCCGATCGGCATGGTATTGTGCTTGCTAAATCGAATGTGGCGAAGGCTTTTGGTATTAAAACGGGAGAACCCATTTGGGCTGCCAAACAAAAATGCCCGCAGTTGGAAATTGTGCCGCCAAGAATGGCTTTGTATGAGGCTTACTCACGGGCGGCTCATCGTATTTATCTCCAGTTTACCGATCGGATTGAGCCTTTTGGGCTTGATGAGTGTTGGTTGGATGTCACCGGTAGTATTCGCCTTTTCGGCTCTGTTCAAGAATTGGCTCATGCCATTCGGCGCACAATAAAAGCACAGTTGGGTATTACCATTTCTTTAGGTGTGAGTTTTTGCAAAACGTTTGCTAAATTAGGCAGCGATTTACAAAAACCAGATGCAGTGACTTTTATAAATCGAGAAAATTATATCCATCAGATTGGCCATATCGAGATTGACGATCTGATGGGTATTGGGAGAAAAACGCGTCAATTACTCAATCGATACGGTATTTTTACTTTGGCAGATTTATATGGTGTTTCATTCGATTTTTTAGAGCAGCTTTTGGGCTTGAACGGTGTTAAGCTCTGGCGACAAATACAGGGGTTGGAGCGTGATCCAGTTCGTTTGTTTTCTGATTTTGTGTCACCCAAAAGTGTGGGGCGAGGTCAGACGTGTCGTCAAGATATTCAAAAGCCAGCAGATGTCCATAAGCTTGTGATGCAATTGGCTCAGCGGGTCAGTTCAGCGTTAAAACAGGTTCACGCTTTTGCTCAGGTCATTCAAATATCAATAAAAAAAGCAAATTTAGAACAGATCCAATGTCAGTTGCGGTGCGCTCAACCGATTCAATCGGTTCAGAACATTACGCAAGTGGCTTTGCAGTTGTTTGAGCAGCATTATGATTGGCAACTGCCTGTTAGAGCAATGACGATCCGAGCGATCCAATTGACATCTGAACGGCCAGTCTGTGAATCTTTGGATCTGCCATCGCGAAGGCGGCAAAACGAGATCGACCAAATGATGTATGATGTACGTGCGCGATTTGGGGCGCAAAAATTGTGTTTTGCCACACAGCTTAAATTTTTACAATGGCCAATGCAGACGAGCGATATTGTGTCATTGCCGGGTGCCTTTGGTCGATCAGAAAGGTATAAATGATTGTTCATCATCTTTTGGATCAGCCTAAATCTCCTGCTATGATTTTATGTAATCCTAAATTTGGTTTGCATCTGGCTCAAAAACGCTGTACGCGATTAGCTAATCGCTTAAAAAAACAATTTGATCCAGTGTGGATTCGCTATACGTCCGATTTAGAAGATATTGATGGATTTGTCGAAGAAGCTTTGGAAAAAAATTGCCATAGCCTTTTTGTCATGGGGGGAGATGGAACGGTTTCTCGTGTGTTTCAGACCATGGTTCAGCTGCGCCCTAATCCAAATGATCAGCCCATCGTGGGTATTATACCTACAGGAACATTCAATGGATTGGCACAACAGTTAAATCTGCCAATCCTGCCGAGTTTGGCCATTTCTATCCTGCCTTTAAATCGGTGGCAATATTTAGATTTGGGCGTTTGTGAATTTCGATATTTTGCATTGGCTTGTTGTATTGGGGCATTGCCAGAAGCTATTGGGATGACTTCGACACAAGAAAAGCAAAAATTAGGTGTATTGGCTTATTTTAAGCGATTTTGCGCGCATGCCAAAACTGAAAAATACCACTTGACGGTGGCAAGTGAATCGGGTCTCACGACTGGTTTTTTCGATTATCTTTTGGTCTGTCTTTCTGGACGTTTTGCCACGTTTCGGTTCGTGCCAAATCAATGGATTCATACAGAAAATCAACTCCATGTCTTTTTGCTCAAACACACCAATTTTTGGCAAAAATGCCGCTTGGGGTGGCATGTGCTTTGGCGCCGTGTTCCTCAAGATTCGAACATTGTTTACATTCAATCCAAACAGATCACCATTCAATCTAAATCTCGGATCAAGACGAATTTAGATGGCGAGATCGGTCCGGATTTGCCGATTACTTTATCGATTTTGCCCAAGGCGGTACGTTGTTATACCGGTCAGCACTAATGTTTTGCTGTTGAATGTAGCCCCAGCAAATTGGACAAGTGATTTTCTGCCTGGTTGGGTTGATTTTTTTCCTTTTTTGTCTAAAAAAGCGAGTGGTCAAGAGGCACTGTTTCTAGATAATGACAGATATCTCATCACAGGAGGTTGTATGCAGAGTTTAGAAACGGGACTGGTTGTGTCCATTTTGTTTACTTGCTTGGCAGTTGTTTTCATGGGCATGGTTTCTTTTTATGAACAAACGGCCGAGACATTGCTAGGTACAAAGCAAATCGTCCAGCGGTTGACGTTTGACGATCATGTTTATCACCTGTTTCATCAAAATGGCAAAGAAGGGGTGGTGTGTCAGCCGATCCGTTTATTGCAACGCGCGCAATTGATTGAGGATTTGATGCGTTTTAGACGAAAGCAAACGGATGATGCGCAAAAATAGATTTAGATGTATACCTTTAAAAGGTGGTGGCAAACATCGCATCATGGGCGGCATATCGCTTTTATTGGCTGTGGTGATTTTGGGCACCGCTATCCTGGGATCTACGATCTTTTCCTTATGTCAGCTTAGGGCTATCGAACAGGCATTACTCATCCATGGTCACACGTATTGTGATGCCGTTTTGTCACAATACCATCGAGCTGTTTTTGAACGCTTTGGTCTCATGGCTTATCCGGCAGAAGCACCAGATCGATTGAATGCCTTTTGGGAAATCGTTGATTTGCCAGGGGTTTTGGATCTGGATGTTAATCCTTATTCTGATGTGCAGGAAGGGGAAGGATTACGCCCTCAAATGGAAGCGTTTATGCGGTTGAGGGGACTCGTCAAAACCTATGAACGCCTGCGCGACCTGTTTGACAAGATTAAAGCCATTGAACCTCAAAAAATCTTGCGTTCTTTTAAGGGGTTGGATCAAACGGAGGCCTTTAAGTTATTTAAAGATTGGCTTGATAAACGTCGTCATCAGAACCAAGAAGCAGATTCGTCGCAACCAAGAAAAGAAGATGCGGATGATCCGCCTGGAAAAAAAGTGCCTCATCC
>JAEZVR010000008.1 GCA_023420715.1 Bacillota bacterium
CTGGAACGATATCCACAACCATGTACTACACCGGTTTGGATCCATTAACCCTTGAACCTGTTCACATACCAAAAGGCAGAGAAAAACAACAGCAACGTGCACTCATCCAATTTGGCAAACCAGAAAATCAGGAAATCGTGATTCAGACGCTTAAAGCCTGTCATCGCGAGGATTTAATTGGATATGCACCGCATTGTCTGGTTCGCCCTTTAAAGAAAAAACAATCCAAATCTCAAGTGATAAAAAAAGAACGAAAGCCTCAAAAAAAGCTGCGACAACGCAAAACTAAATGAAAGAAGACCAACAATGCCAATACGTTTAGATGGCCAAAAGCTTTCTCATACCATCAAACAGGATCTGAAACATCAGATCCAAAAACTAAAACAATTCAATCGCAAGCCCATACAGTTGGCAGTGATCTTGGTTGGATCCGATCCAGCCTCTCAGGTTTATGTGCGCCATAAAGAAAAAGCCTGTGCCGAAGTTGGTATCCTTACCCAGACCATAAAGCTGCCGGAAAACATCGATCAATCGATCTTAAATCAGTGCATTGATCAGCTCAATGCAGACAAAAATGTGCATGGCATTCTCTGTCAATTGCCTTTACCAAAAAATCTCTCTAGCCAGGAAGTGATCGAGCGAATTGATCCAAAAAAAGATGTTGACGGCTTTCATCCAATGAACATCGGTCTATTGAGCCTGGGCCACGCCATTCGCATTCCTTGTACCCCGAAAGGGATTATTCGACTCTTATCTGCCAATCAGATCTCAATAGCCGGAAAACAGGTCGTTATCCTTGGTCGTAGTCATCTCGTCGGCAAGCCTTTGCTCCAGCTGATGTTGGCCGAACAAGCCACCGTAACAATATGCCATTCAAAAACAGTCAATCTAGAATCCCTCACAAAGCGCGCAGATATTCTTGTGGCAGCCATGGGGCAAGCTCAAGCCGTTCAACCAGCTTGGCTCAAACCCAATTGTGTCATTGTTGACGTTGGCATTCATCGACAACCCGATGGTACACTTTGTGGTGATGTTTCACCAGCAACTTACGCAATTAGTTCTGCCTACACACCTGTCCCTGGTGGTGTTGGTCCAATGACCATTGCAATGCTCCTTGAAAATACATATCTTTCATTTTTAGAACAAGAGGGGATGGCATGACATCTTTTTTAACTGCTGAGCTTGTCTCGTGTGGAACAGAACTCCTCATGGGACAAATTTTGAATACCAACGCCCAATATTTGTCTCAAGCCCTGCCAGAAATAGGCGTCCGCGTAGAACATCAAACAACTGTTGGAGATCATCCGAAGCGTTTGGCTGCGGTGATTCGACAGGCCTTATTGCGCAGTGATCTCGTCATCATCACGGGCGGTTTGGGTCCAACGGAAGACGATATTACCATGGCCACGGTTGCCGAGGTATTCGGGCAGAAATTGATCGAAGATGAAAGGGCCAAACGCCACATTGAAGATTATTTTAACCGTCTCGGAAAAGTTCCCACCAAAAATAATTTTAAACAAGCTTTATTGCCCGAAAAAGCGCATATTTTACCGAATCAGAATGGAACAGCTCCGGGCGCTTGGCTCGAATCTGAGACAGGACAGATTTTAGTCCTTTTACCAGGTCCCCCAAGCGAAATGCAAATCATGTTTCAGACTTATGTCGTACCAAAACTTGCTGTTCGAACGACAGATCTCATCCGCTCAACCTATGTGCGCATCGTTGGAATGGGGGAATCCGAGGTTGTTAGCCGATTGGCAGACCTCATTGACCATCAAACCAATCCAACCCTAGCACCCTATTGTAGTATCGAAGAAGTGTTATTGCGAATCAGCGAAGCTCAACCCAAAAATACATCGCTTCATCCAGCACAAGCTTTCACAAAAACGAAGGCCTTATTAGAAATAATTCAATCCAGGCTTGGTGATCGGATTTATGAGATCGGAGATAGATCTCTGCCGCAAGTCCTGTTAGATGAACTTGCGGCTCGTAACCTGCGCTTAGGCTTTGCCGAAAGTTGCACCGGCGGCATGGCGGCCTCTGGAATAGCCCAATTACCAGGTGCATCTGCCGTTCTAGCCGGTGGTATCATTGCTTATTCTAATACGGTCAAAATACAATGTTTAGATGTACGGGAAGATAGCTTAAATCAGTGGGGAGCAGTCAGTGAAGTAGTCGCACAAGAAATGGCACTCGGTTTAAAGAACAAATTGAATGTCGATCTAGCTTTAAGCATAACAGGCATCGCTGGCCCAGATGGCGGTAGTCAAGATAAACCTGTTGGCCTGGTATACATCGGTCTTGTCGACCAAAACCAGGTGACAGTTAAAAAGTTTCAATTTAGTGGCGACCGCAAAAAAATACAAACCTTGGCTTGTGTGAACGCATATGACTTAATCCGCCAAACGGTTTTGAGACCGCATCAAGCCGACAAATAAGAGGGAGGATACTCTTGGCTGCACCAATCGTCAATCCAAAAGATAAGAAAAAACCTCAACGCATTGCAAAAGCCACAAGGCTCGTCATGATCGCCCTAATTATGAGCAAGATCACTGGACAATTGCGCACCATTTTAGTGGCAAATAAAATTGGTTATGGCCCCTTAAATGACGCCTTTGTTCAAGGTTTTTTAATTCCTGATTTTTTATATGAAATTTTGATTGGCGGCGCGATACAAGCGGTTATTGTACCCACCTTAGCAGGAGCTCTGGGTACACCCAAAGCCAAACAAGTATGGCGTAGCCTTTCCATCCTCATTTCTTTTGTATCCTGCTTAATGCTCATCTTGCTCCTTTTAGCTGAAGGGTTTGCGCCACATTTGATTCATGTTTTCACTCGCCCAGAAACCCACCAGCTCGCAACCGATGTAGCCAGACGTATTTTCCCCCAAACTTTTTTAATGATGTTAGCTGCTTTAAGCATCGGAATCTTAAATGCCCATCATCTGTTTTCTAAAACCGCCTTTGGTCCTGTCGTCTACAATGTTCTAGTCATTATCACACTCATGATCTTTGGTCATGCCAGCGAAGCAGCCGTTAAAGCTATCGCCATTGGTGTGACCTTGAGTGCCTTGATTTACTTTGTGTATCAATACCTAATTGGCTATCCACAATTAAAACAGATCAAACCCTGCCTAGATCTTAAAGATCCTGGTTTTAGAAAGCTCTTGATCTTAGCTTTTCCAACCCTTATTTCCTCCGCCATACCCCAAATAAACTATATTTTATTAAATACCTTTATGAAGCCTTTGCCGCTTGGAACACCTGCTGCCTTACAGTATGCCAATACCCTGTGGATGCTCCCTTGGGGCGTATTTGCAGTCGCCATCGCCAACGTTATGCTGCCAAACTTATCTCGACATATCGCACTTAGAAGGGGAAAAGCAGCAGCTGAATTACTATCTGCCAGTTTAAAAAAAGCTTTATTTCTCATTCTGCCCTTTGCCATTTTTTTCTTTTTGATGCGGGAAGAAGTGGTAAGAGCTGTTTTTCAATGGAATACCGAGCGATTTAATGATCAAGCTGTCGGTGTAACCGCTAGAATTCTCAGTTTTTATTGTATTGCCATCATCAGTCAAACTGTCGTCATCCTGCTGAACCAAGTTTTTTATGCCGTCAAGCGCACTTATATCCCCATGATCAGCTCAGCCATTTCATTAACATCCACTGCTGTCTTGGGCTTTATCTTTTCAAAGCCTAACCTGATGGGTCCAATGGGTCTTTCCTTTGGCTATGCCGTTGGCAGTGTCATCGGCGCCGTATTTTTATGGCAAAAACTCAAACAAAAAATGCCCCTTCTCCTGCCGAAGCAACGCTTTCGATTCACCTTTAAATTGTGTATTTGTGCAATTGGGATGATCGGACTGTTAGGGCCCATTCGACTCCTGCTTCATCCTTGGCACCCCCACGGAAAAATCTCGCAATTATTCTTTTTGGCAATCATCTTCGTCTGTGCCTTCTTAATCTATGGTCTTTGTGCAACCTGGTTACGCTTACCCCAAATCAAATTTGTCCAGCCGTATGTGTCACATAT
>JAEZVR010000010.1 GCA_023420715.1 Bacillota bacterium
ACGTTTGGCTTACCCACAATGGCCACTTTAATTGGCGCATTTGAATCTTCATCTGAGGCTTCTGTCGGGAAATGACGCGACACCTCATCTAAGAGATCGCCACCACCAATCCCGTGAATGGCAGAAATCGGAAACACATCACCCAACCCTAAATTAAAAAATTCAACAGCCTGCAAGGCAAATGGCTCAGGTCGGTCACATTTATTCACGCCGACGACAATCGGTTTCTTGCTTTTGCGCAAACGTGCTGCAATTTCCTCATCCGCAGCCTGAATACCCGCTTTTCCGTCGACCAAAAATAAAATGACATCCGCCGTTTCGATGGCGAGTTCGGCTTGATCCCTCATTTGCCGCAACAGGACATCATCCGTGACCGGTTCAATACCGCCTGTATCAACCATGACAAAAGCACGGCCACACCACTCAACATCCGTATAGATACGGTCGCGCGTAACGCCTGGCATATCATCAACAATACTAATACGCTTTCCCGCAACATAATTAAAAAACGTTGATTTTCCGACATTTGGTCGTCCCACAACAGCGACAATGGGTTTAGCCATGTTTTGCCTCATTTCTGTACTTGACTTCATCTAATGCGCCGAGCAATGATTCACCTTGATCCGAGCAAATCAGAATCGGAACACCAATATCTTTTGCCAAAGCATCTGGCGTTTCATCATCTAAAAAAACGGCTTCCTCTTGTTTGAACATACAATCGGGTAAAACAATCAATTGAGATGCCCTCTGTGCATCCGTGAGCGGATCAAACACCTGATGCATTGCCTTTTTTAAATCTTGTCCCGTTAACAATCCAGCAACCGTAATGGTATGTCCAAAAAAATCATTGGGCACAGCATGAACCTGTATGTCCATACCATATACCGATGCAATCGCCAAAGAAAAAGTGTCTAACCACGGTGCCGCATCAGTTCCTGAAAAAAGGTGAACCACCTCAATGGAAGATACGGTTAAACGCGGCGCAGTCAAATAGTCCGCATAACGCTCACCAGTTGGCAAATAAAAGCGATCATACGCAGGCTGATAAACTGAAACCTGTTCAGAAGCCTCAAAACCAGTCATTTTGCGCTGTTCCAATCCGACATCCAGCTGCTCTTTAAAAAGCGCCAGCATCCCCACACCATTTTCCAATTGAGGCAGATCCTCATAGGCTTGGGCAGGTGGTATTGTCACACCTGAACGCACATAAAATTCATCTGCCGCAAAAAATACACGACGGCCATATTTTTTCATAAACACAGCCTGCCAACGTTCTGTTTGAGCGATGACCTGCTGAGCCGTTTGTTTGGTATATCGATCCACCTGCGGCAAGCCATTTTCTGTCCTGAATTTTGTAATCCCGACTGGCACAACTGCAATGCTTAAAACTTGCTCCCCAAGCGCACAAAGATCAGCTAACGTTTGATCTAATACCTCACCATCATTTATACCTGGGCAAAGCACAATTTGGCAATTGATCTCAATACCAGCCGAAATAATTCTTTTAAGCTGGTTCAGTATGTTGACGCTCTTAGGGTTTTTCAGCAACTGCAAGCGTACAGCAGGATTTGTCGCATGGACAGAAATATTCATCGGAGATAAATGATAGGATAGCAATCGATCCAATTCGGCATCGGACAAATTCGTCAACGTGATGTAATTTCCCGTCAAAAAAGATAGCCTCATATCATCATCTTTAAAATACAAGGTCTCTCTCATCCCTTTTGGCAATTGATCAATAAAGCAGAAAAGACACTTGTTATGACAAAACCGACTTTTATCCATTAAGGCTTCTTCAAAAAGAATACCCAAATCTTCCGACTCGTCTTTCTCAATTTCGATCTCGATGATCTCGCCATCTATTTTCCGAATCTGCAGTTCAATGAATTCCGATTGGAGCGCCAATCTGTAATCGAAAACATCGGCAACCGGCTTGCCGTTCATTTGCAACAAAACATCGCCACTGACTAGACCCAAGTCTGACGCGATACTGTCAGGCTCTATGGCCGAAATCAGATGATATCCTGTTTTTGCCTGTGCTTCCATTCCTTTTACACTCCAAATCAATTAAACAGAGTCTATCAGTCTTGCAAAGATACGCACACCACGCAAGCGTAAAGCCAAATAAAAAAACAGCGAGCCTTGCTCGCTGCGCCGTACACCGCTATGAAAAACTTAGGCCAGTTCTTCGGTAGGGATGACGTTTCGGCCATTATAAGTGCCACAGACTTTGCAAGCCTTATGGGGCATCATCTTATTATGGCAACGAGGGCATTCCGTCAAATTGGGAACTTCAACCTTCCAATTTGCACGCGAACGACGCGAACGCATTTTTGACCATTTTCTTTTTGGTACTGCCATTTTCCTTCACCTCCATGCAAAGTCAAACCTCTGGTTTGAACAATTGACTCAACACATCGAACGGGGAGCTTGTACGCGCGTCTTGATCTACCAAAGACGAACAGTCACAACAGCTCTCATTTAAATTCTGACCACAGATCGGACAGCTTCCCAGACAATCCGCTTGACAATGCACTTGCATGGGCACCGCCAAAATGAGCGCATCACGCGCCACGGTCACAATATCTAATTGATGAGAAACAAGGGGATACTCCGGCACAATATCTTCATAGCCTTGTCGCTCCGACCAATTCTCCGTTAGGGCATCCGTTGAACAATAAACACAAATGGTTGTTTCTAGCGGTAAAGAAACAGGTGTTAAGCAGCGACTACAGGGTACAACCACCGTGCCTGTGATCTGACCTTCGAAAGCCAAAATACCTGCACGTCCAGTATGTCGAATCTGACCAACAACAGTTACTTCGCCCTCAACCGCTTCAACTTGAGTGCCAGCTAAATTGAGCTGATCCCCCGTCAACACCAGACCAACCTGTATGCGTTCATCTAGCTGTTGAAACAAACGACTGACATCTACGTTCATTCGGTTACCTCGAAAAAGATACGCGCTACATTATCTATCACGTCTGTCGCCTTTGTCAACAGAACAGCCTCTAAATTTCACGAATTGATGTAGATTTAGCACATTGTATCTTTGTTGATTGTATATTTAATCGTCAAATTCATTTCTGTCGGCGACTGATCACCTGCATCCATCATATAGCGAATCCGAATATCGCCACCATCTGATCGAACATCGTAGTCGGCTTCATTGACCAAAATGCCCATCAGCAAACGTCCATATGGCGTTTGAACACTGGATAGCTCTCGATTGCCTCTTTTAAGATTCATGGTGAACGCAAGATCTCCTGTCCGAACCAAGCGAATACTGCCATCCGGTAGCAAATGCAATTGTGTGAGGGTATTCCCCAATCCGCTTTCTTCAAGTTCTTTATACAACAAGACTTTCTTTTGATCTTTCTGATAAAGTCGACCAAAGCAAGTAAAAGACATGTTTTGACTGGGATCGGCTTGATTACAAGAGACGTGAATGGCAACAGGCAAACCTAGTTTTGTGGAACGCATGTAACCTCCTGACGCTGATGTTGCTCATGGGATTCCAGGGCAAGACAACAGAGTTTATCGACCAAAGCGGGAAGCGTATAGCCTGCAACTTCAAAAGCTTTGGGAAAAAGACTAATCGCCGTAAATCCCGGCAAAGTGTTAATTTCATTAAAATAGAGCTGACCAGTTGCCTCATCCATAAAAAAATCTACACGAGCATAACCAGCACATCGGCAAGTTTGAAAAATCGTTTTCGCCCAGTTTTGGAGTTGTTCAGCCAGTCTGTCTGACAAATCAGCAGGAACGATTGGTAAGGCCCCACCTTTAAAATACTTTGTCTCATAATCGTAATAAGCCACGTTCTCTGCTTTGACAATCTCGCCAACGGGTGCGGCAATCGTGTCGTCATTACCCAAGACGGCAACTTCTAATTCGCGCATCTTGCAAAAAGGTTCAACCAAAACAACACGGTCAAAAGCTGCCACATACTGTAATGCGGAAAGCACATCCTCCGCTTTATAAACCGCACATGTCCCAACAGAAGATCCCCCATTCGAAGGTTTTAAAAAACAGGGCAATCCGATTTTCTCTAAAACTTCTGCAACAGCATTTTTAGGATTTTTCAGAATATCCGATCGAAAAACAGGTATAAAAGCGATCTGAGGAATACCAACAGACTGCGCCAATTGCTTTGTCATCCACTTGTCCATCGCAACGGCCGAAGCGAGCACATGACTGCCAACAAAAGGGATATCTGTTTGATGCAATAAACCCTGCAAAACACCATCTTCACAATTAATTCCATGCACCGCAGGAAAAATCAGATCGGGCAGATGGCCTTGACATAAGCAGGTCGCCCATTTTTTAAAACTAAATCCATCATTGAGCGCCGACCAAGAACAAGGCATAAGCTGTGTCCAATTTGCATCTTGAAGGGCTTCTAGTTGATCACCTACTGGAATCCATTCCCCCGTCTGTGTCACACCGACTAAATGTAGTCGATACCCAGCTTCCTTTAACCCTTGAGCAATATTGTAAGCCGATTGACACGAAACCCAATGTTCGGTCGATTGACCGCCAAAAATAAGCATGACTCGACGTGACATGGCTAACCCTCCGCTATAAAAATGAGCACTTCATTCGAAGAACCCATCCGAGTGACTTATCGCAATTCTTTTTTGTTTTTTTGAATGGTTACCAACATGGTGGTGAGTTGCTCTTCCAAAACAGTCAATCGCCGATCGGCATACTCCAGAGCCCCTTCTCTAATTTGTCGAGCGGACTCATTCGCAAATTCTACGGTTTGGGTGGCGCGCTGACGAGCCTGCAGCGTAATTTCATGCTCATCGATCATACTTGCGCCTCGCCTTTCCGCTTGACGAATAATACTTTCTGCCATACGTTGAGATTCTTCAATCACCTGTTGATTTTGTTCAATCAACCAACGAGCACGGCGAACCTCTTCGGGTAAATAATCTCGAGCCATTGCAATTAAATTAATTAAGGCTTCTCGATCGACCAATGCATGACTACTGAAAGGCATAGACCTGGCATTAATTAACAGCTGCTCCGCTTGATTTAATAGCCCAATGACGTCGGTTTCATTGACAGACTCTTCCGATCTTCTGGGATCTTCCTGATGCCCTATATCTGAAGTCTCCACCGCAATGGGCTCATAGGTCTCTTCTCCACCGTCATATCCATCATAAAGTGCTTCGTAACCATCTGTATAATTTGGCTGATCCTCAAATGATTGCTGTCCATAGCCTGTTTGAGAAGCCACATACGCATCCCCAATATTTTGAAAAACAGGGCCATCGTTTTGCATATTTGTTTGATATACATTTGGTTGCTCATCTGAGAAAGGATAGAAATCTTGATTCATGCCCATCACATTCCTTATTCACACATTATGTCTTGTTATTGTACACAAGTTTGACCTGCATTGTCGCTGAATTAAACGTTATTTTTGTATTTTCGGATGGAATTTAAGCCCAACCGACTGTCAACAACCTGATTTTTGGCTCATCCTTTCATTTTTGAGGGGGATATAACCGGTTCTGAACCTCATCGACAATCGCGGGCGGTACCATCTGGGCAAGCGCCCCTCCTAAACGGCCGACGGCTTTTACCACAGAAGAACTAATGGATAAATAAGCCGTTTGACAAGGTATCCAAACCGTTTCATACGCTTTATTGAGCAATCGATTGACCGTTGCCTGTTCAAACTCACTCATTAAATCTTGAGCGTTCCGAATCCCTTTTACAACAGCATTTGCCTTCTGTTGATTATAAAACTCAGCCATTAAACCTTCATGGGACATCACTTTGACATTGGGCAGATGGACAGTGGATTTTTCAATGAAACGGATGCGGTCGGCCACAGAAAAGCAAGTTTGTTTTGCATCATTTGGCAAAACAGCCACAATCAATCCATCACAAAGTTTAGCCGCTCTCTCCACCACATCCAAATGGCCAATGGTAAAAGGATCAAAAGAACCCGGATAAATCCATGTCTTCATATCGACTTCCTTTCTATTCACCAATATATCGAAACAAGGTCAGCAGGCAAGAGCCATACCGGGCACACCGCATTTTCTGTATA